>CAYPBX010000059.1:5013-9730 GCA_964409075.1 uncultured Candidatus Obscuribacterales bacterium | reverse complement strand
ATGCTCATCGACGACAGAAACGGTATCCGCATCTCTTCTGAGCGATCGAATCTTCTAAGCAGAAGAACAGGCCTGTCCCCAATGGTTTCAAGTCGCCAATCGGAAACAGGGATCCCGGCCTTACCAGCCAGTGTCAGTGCTACCGCCTCCCAGACTACCGTGTTGATTTCGTCTGCCCGGTGAGGAAACTTTGCCACTAACAGCTGTCCATCGCGATCACGAACGGATGCCTTCGGGCGGGCACCACCCAGAGACGAGCCGGGGGCGAGCAACAAGCGTAAGTCATCGTCCGTATCAGTATCGCCAATCACGTGCTCAGTAGCTGTAAGCAGCCGGGGAAGCTCTACGAGCGGAGGGATCCTGGTAGGCGCGGGTTCCGCGAGAAAAGGCCCTCCTTCGCGTTCAGCGAAGCGCAGTGCCCCCTGTCTGGCCTCGTCGTCCACCATGAGCAGGAAGTCGATTTCTCTCAAGGTTCGTGGTGTTTGTCCGTGACGCTCTGCGCGACGCCGCTCGGCACGTCGCATTAATACACGTCCCCAGCGGTCTGGGGCCGAATCGCCTATTGCGCCAAACAATGGCTTGTCGCCAGTGTGAAACGGTCCTGGACCGAGTGTCAGGGCCGGCTCCAGCGAGAAGCGCTGGGGATTGGAAAGCCAGTTCCTGTCATATTCGAACGTGGCGCTCTCACGCTCCCTGCGCGTGCGTGCCCAGAGCCGTCCTACCAGGTGAGGCGTGCCCTGGAGGTCGACGTAAACGAGAAGCTCCCTGTCCATCACTTTCCACCTGAAGCGTCCGAGTCGACAGCATTTTTCCTTCTCGGCAGCCGGATACGCTTCGGCAGATACTCTTCTTCCAGCGCGCGCCCGACTACGTCCTGAGCGAGGTCAGCCACCTGAGCCAGCCGATCTAGCATCCCGAGAACGAAGAGAACTGTCGCATAATTTCCCATGGCGACAGACGGATCGCCCCGCTCGATTTTGTATAGCGTAGTCCGACTGATCGAGGCTCGCTCGGCAAGAATGGCAACGGGTATGCGACGCCGACGGCGTGCATCGCGTATATCTTGCCCGAGCCTGCGCAGCGCCCGTGCAACCGGTATTGGAGCTGTAAACCCTCCTTGAATCATCTCTATTACGTTCAGACTTCTGTACGCTATATCAATTAGTGTATATTATTGTGGACATAACATCAACCTTGGCTTACTATCACTTCCAGCTGACCAGACCTGCCATGAGCCAGAAACCACCGTCGCAGTTCGTAGCTGGTGCTGAAAGATCGGGCGGCAGTCGAGCGATTTCCGCCTTCCTTCCATGCCGGCAAATCAGCCTACCAGCGCCGCCCGCCGTCAATGCCACGCCCAGAGGTGGCTCGCAACGCTCGCCAGCATTGACAGCGGGGACCCGCGGCTTGCTGGTGTTCGGCATGTGCGGCATGTAGTAAGGCGGGCTCGATCTGAATGGACCAGAACGCAGCTACGGACGATTGCCCGTGTCTGCCTCCAGCACAGATCACAATCGATCCACGAGCGCTCGGCGCTTGGCTGCGCTCAGTCTATCCAGATTCATCAGCTTCCAGCGGGCTGCCGCTAAGCGCGGATGCCTGAACGCGACTATCAGGCATGCGCTCCAGGATCAGCCTCCGAATTCTGCCCAGTGCCGCACCAGTCTTACTCAAGGACGTGTCGCGATCTGCGACGGGAACATGCGCGAGATTAATGTCAACTGAAAACCTGGGCATGTCCCTGATAAACAGATTGATGGCGGTGCCTCCCTTGAGAGCGAAGCACGGCTCGGTTGCCACCAACGGTAGTGCCCGCAGAAGCAACGTGACCTGCTTGCGATACTGCGCGCCAGGTGAACTGGCGGAACGGCTCTAGTTACACCTTCTCCTGCATTCGGGAGGCAAGGAGGCTCTGCCAGCGGTCAGTCGCTATATTGCCGCCACAGACAACTAAGCCTACCCTGTCAGTCGGCGAAAATCTAACCAGGCTGTACGCGCAAACCGCAACTGCTGCCGCTGCCGCGCCCTCAATGACCATACGCTCGTTGACGAGGAAGTCTACGATACTCTCCTCGATCGCGCCCTCTTCGACAGCCACCCAATCATCCACGAGCTCCTTTACGATCGGGAATGTCATGGTATCCGCTTCCACAGACCCGGCGATACTGTCGGCGATGGTCTCATCGGCGAAGACAGGCATCATGCGCCCCGCCTCGACACAACGCTTCATAATCGGCGATCTGGCTGCTACAACACCCACAATTCGCAGCTTCGGGTTGAGCGCCTTCGCCACCACAGCGATGCCACTTATGAGCCCGCCGCCGCCGACTGCAACTACCATTACACTCAGACCCGGCTCCTCCTCCAGCATCTCCAGCGCCACCGTCCCCTGTCCGGCAATTACAAATGGATCGTTGTACGGCGAGACGTACAAGGCGTTCTTCTCAGCGGCCAGGCGCCTGGCGTAGGACTCTGTCAAGCCCGGGTCCTTTCCGTGCCTGATCAAACCGACGTTGTAGGCGGCAAGCGCCTCTCGCCGGTAGGCAGAGGCGGTGACTGGAATACAAACGGTCACATCTGCGCCTGTAATGCGGGCAGCCTCGGCCATAGCCAGTCCGTGATTGCCTGTCGAGGCGGTAAAGAACTTGTGCGTGCCTGCCTCCGACCAGGCGGAGAGCGCATTTAGCGCACCACGGAGCTTGAACGATCCGGTAAGCTGTAGATTCTCTAGCTTGACAAATACCTCAGCCCCAGAGGTGTCGCTCAACCAGCGGCTCCTCCTGAAAGGCGTCCGGACAGCGCAACCCGAGAGACTCTGGGCAGCCTTGAGGCTGTCTGCGGCCGTGGGAAAGGCGGCAGTCATCGTCGACATCTCTTCCTCAGGCCTGTTGCGCCAGACCGAAGCCGAATTTGCCTTGAGTCCTGCTCGCCGCGGAGTCGCAAATCATCCGGATCCATTTGACTTCTGCTTTCCTGGCTTAAGGCGTGAGTTCTATGCGCCGGGCAAATTGGAGCGGGTAGCGGGAATCGAACCCGCGCGAGCAGCTTGGAAGGCTGCCGTTCTACCATTGAACTACACCCGCGTGTCGTTCATCGTATCATATACAGCTGCCGACTCCCTCAAGCACAAGTCCAATGTCGGATAACCATTCAGCTCGAGCTTCCGGACAGACGGTACCCAGGCACCTGGTACCTGAACATGTCCGGGAGTTGAAGCCCTATCAGCCGGGCAGGCCGCCAGACCAGATCAAAGCCGAACTCGGAATCGACCGCTTCATAAACCTGGCCTCCAACGAAAACCCGCTCGGCCCACCCCAGTCAACGATAAACGCGATAAACAAACACGCCTTCGAGATTAACCGCTACCCCGAGTCCGGTGGGCTCGAGCTCAGGCAGGCTCTGGCTGCCAAATACAGCGTCCGGGTCGAGAATGTGGCCGTCGGTGCCGGCTCGGAGAGCATCATGGCCAATCTAATCCGAGCATTTCTGCATGGCGACGACGAGGCCCTGACCTCAGAAGGCACCTTCATAGGCTTCCTTGTCCTGGTCAAAGCGAAAGGCGTGAAACTGCGCATGGTGCCACTCAAAGACTACACCTTCGATCTGGAAGCGCTGGCTTCCGCCATCACTGCAAAGACAAAGATAATCTACCTGTGCAATCCGAACAATCCGACCGGCACCATATTCAAGCGCGGGCAGTTCGAGCGCTTCGTCAAACAGGTTCCTGAGCATGTCCTCATCATACTGGACGAGGCCTACTACGAGTTCACGCGGGAGAATCCTGAATACCCCGACTCCATGACCTACCGGCTCGATAATGTCGTCACGTTGCGAACCTTCTCCAAAGCTTATGGAATGGCTGGTGTGCGTCTGGGCTATGGCCTCGGGCACGACTACCTGATCGGCTTTGTGAATCGCATCAAACTTCCCTTCGAGCCGAACATACTTGCCCAGCATGCCGGCCTTGCCGCTCTGGCAGACGAGGACTTTCTAAAGAGATCGCTGAATAACAACACGCAGGTCCTGAAGTTTCTCGCTGAGGAGTTTGACAGGCTCGGCCTCAAGCATATCCCTTCTTCGGCTAATTTCATCATGGTGGATTTCGAGAGCCGTGAGAAGGTGGAGCGACTACATAACAGCTTGTTGCGCCGCGGCATCGCCATTCGCCCGCTGGCTGCCTTCGGGCTCCCCCATTGCTTTCGCGTGACTTGCGGGCTGCCGGAGGAGAATGAGGCTTTCCTCAAAGCGTTGCGAATGGCGCTTAAGTGAGCAGCTCTGCACAAACCAGGTTCAGCCTGATGTCTTCACATCAACCCATTTCAAATCTTGCAATTCTACAATCTTGAGACATGCAAGACAAAATTATCTGCTGCGCCTCGGATCTCTTCCTGGCTCTGCAACGATCCCTGGTCGAACAACATTTAGAAGTACCCCTGTAGCTACCACCTCACCGACTCTATCAGTTATAACGAGTTCCTGGGAATTTCCCTGTCTGGAAGCCAGCATATACAGGTTGCTGTCTGCCAGAAAGGAGGTTATCTGCTTCATGAACGCTTCCGTGCCTTCTGTACCGGCTGTCACGAATACACGCCTGTACAGTCTCTCCATTGCGGCAAGCGTCCCTTTGCTGAGATTCTGCCCTGCCGCAATGTCGCTGGCAATCGCCCTGACTGAATCTCGGGCAGCCTGCTTGATCTGAGCGTCGGCTTCATCTGAC
>CAYPBX010000059.1:0-5003 GCA_964409075.1 uncultured Candidatus Obscuribacterales bacterium | reverse complement strand
ACAGCCGCGTCGTCTCGGGATCGGCGCCCAGCAACCGGCGCTGCCCATCGCGCTCTTGAATCGACCTTCTATTTTGCTGTCGCTCGAGCCCGTCAATCAGATCCCGTTTATCTCTTCGACCTTGATCCTGACGCTCGCCCTGGCGCTCTGTCACTGCCCGCCTGTCATCTCGCCTGGCAACATCGCGCCTGCCCGCCTGCTCCTCGATCAGCCGCCTGTCACTTCGCCTTGCAAGATCGCGCTTGTCGCTGCGTGCCTGCATGCTGCTCTCATTAGCCTCGCCTGTACCCAGAAGCTCGAGCTGCGGCAGAGCTGCCTGCACGGCGGAGCCTAGGTGTTGCATCGTTCTCTCGAATGTTCTCCATGTCCATCTAAATGAATCAAATATCTCATCCTGCAGAGAAAATGTCGGGCTCACATTTTGATCGCTACTATCCTTCTCAACACCATTTATAGTCTGAGACTCCAATCTGATAGGTGTCATTTCTTGCTCCGGCTGTATCATCGTGCTATCCTCCGACTAACCTGTCGCATCTGCACTGTGACGGACAAATCTGACAGAATTTGGACAGAGCAACGACAAGCGCCTCTCTCATGGCTCAGCGTGCTTTGCTCTTGGGGACTCTTCAGCTGTGCCTTTCTCGAGGACCACCTCCAGTTGCAGCACAACATGAGGTAGTCGACCGTCCACACAGTCGACTCGCCCGAGCAGCCGCTGTCAAAAATTTGTCAGACTTGCCGCTCACACTGCTGGCAGTCCGGCTTGATTGCCTGAGGTGCAGGCACAATATAGACAGTCCCTTCAAATTAGAGGAACAAACAAGCTAAAGGAGGAAAATACAATGCTTCTGGAGCACGCAGAAAGACAGCCAAACCGTCCGGAGCCAGGTGACTCAGATAATTTACCGCAGAACTTATACCAGCAAGTAGAACAATCGTCGCAGAACATTCAATCAACGTTCAACGGCATGGCTAGCCAGGCGGAATTTGATTGGCAAAGGGTTCAATCTACATTCAACAACACAACTGAGAATACAAATGCTCTTCTGCCTTCTCTAGCGATAGGGAATCTCACGGAAAGCGACAGCAATCCAGCCAGACCACCACGCCTGGACCTCGACAGTGATCTCAGACCTTCCACTGTTCGTCCTTCTACAGGCGATACGGATAACTCCAGACCACTCCCTGGCGAACGAGAGAGCAGCGCAGGTTTAGACAGGTCAAATTTTCGTGCCATTGCTCCGGCACAATTGCAGGACATCGACTTTCTGGATATTGGACGCAAGAGTTGCGCTGAATGGGGACTGCTGTCTGAGCCCGCAGTGGCGAAGGCAATAGATTGTCCTCCGCCACCATCGATAGCATCGCTAGAGCGAGCATTACAAAATGCCATCAATGAGCATGGAGCCAACAGTATACAGGTGGTTGGTGCACATGCAGCTCTGGCCAATGCATTTGGCAGCCTGGGTGGACAATTCAACATCAATCAAGCAGCCGCACACGCTGAAGCAGCTGTGTCTGTCTTCGCCCGGACTCCGGGATACGGTAGAGATCATTCTGGCTTCATTCCACTAGTTGCCTTGCTCGCGACCTATCGCACTCAGGAACGTCGTACTGGAGATGCTGCCGCGCTCCTAAAATACTGTATTTCTCAGCTTAAAGCAACAAATGATGCGGGTATTAACAATGTAGAGATTGTCGCGTGTCAAATGCAACTGAGCGAGGTGTTAGGTTATCACTTCCTTTGGTACGGCGGACAACCGCGCTAACTGCTAAGATGCGGCTTGCCAGCTCACGGGCATATTGTCCCTGCCCGCCCCGGCCAATTGCTCGTCCTTGTCAGCCTCGCGTCCCACCGCGACGCTGACAAGCTACGGTATATCCAGGGCAAATTTGAGCGCTGCAATGACCTCGTTCCATTTCTCCCTCTTGAGGGCACACTGCTTTCGATCAAGAACTGCTCTGGTAATCGTCAGAATTGTGTCAAGATTAACGACGCAAATCCTGGGCAGGCCGTCTCTCTTTCCCAGGGACACCTCAACTGGTATGTGCCGAATGGTTGTTGTCACCATGGCCACGGTCACCGACACACGAACTCTGTACGCTTCATTTCTCGAAAGAAGGAGTACAGGCCGCCTTCCCACCGGCGGTGGCAGGTTGGCCCACCAGATTTCTCCCTGCCTCATCTACCACATATCCTCGCCTAGCGCTTCGGACTGTACCGATTCCATGACTTTCAGAGTAGCCGTATCTTCAGGGCTCAATTCATAGCCTCGGACATATCGGTCAACCAGCTTTTGCTTTTCTCTCCGCGAAAGCCACTGCCTTGCCGCCAACACAAGAAATTTGCTTCTGGAAAGGTCGAGCTTTGCCCGGACAGTTTCAATCCGCTCAAAGTCCGCCTCAGGAATAGTGATAGCAACTTTGATGTGCCTGAGACGAGCAGGGCTGTCAGCCGGTGATTCTTTTCTTGCGGATGTTTGTTTCGGTCTGCCCCTCATTGATGTTCACTTTAGTATGATATTGGTATTATTTCTATCATACCAGAAAATATTCGGGCAGTGCAACTGCTGGTGGGAGTCGTCGGTCCCGAGGCAAATTGCTCGAGCCCGCGCCTCAGTTCTTGCCGCCTGTCCGGAATTTGTCAGACTTGCCACTCATACTACTTTCAGGCCGCTCTGACTGCCTCAACAACGCCCGGAATTTTCGCGATTTCCCTTGTGAGAGTTCTTGCGTATTGCCGATTAATCAACGACTTTCTGAGGGAGAGAGAATCACCCTGGCGGTTGCACTGGCGAATCGGGCAAAGCGTCAGAAACATTTCTATGCGATTTTCCCTGCGAAGCGGCTCGGATGAATTCGGCAGTCTATCCCTCGAATTTGCGCGATGATCGGCTACCCAGCAATGACCCCAGCCAACGCCGGCCTGCAAAAGCCCTAGCCCTGAAATGAGCGGGTAAAATTATCTATGAAACAGAAACATATACAAGTGTTCCGGCCCCTGGCGCTGGTCACAGGCAAATGGCAACGGAGGCAGAATGGACCGATCCCTAGTTCTCCTTGATATCGTCGACAACACAGCCGTGCTGACTTTGAACCATGTCGAGAAGCGCAATGCGCTCTCCCGCGCCATGCTCGAGGCGCTCAAGGATCATCTGGCAGCTATCGCTGAAAACCAGCAGGTGAAAATCGTGGTTCTGCGAGCCGCCGGGCCGGTATTCAGCTCCGGGCACGATCTCCGCGAGCTGGCAGGAGCAAGCAAAGAGGAGCAAGCTGAGCTGTTCTCGCTCTGCACGGAGGTCATGGAGTCCATCCGCCTTCTGCCCCAGCCGGTAATTGCAGAGGTGCAGGGGCTTGCTACCGCTGCCGGCTGCCAGCTTGTAGCAACCTGCGATCTGGTGGTTGCCTCGGAGAATGCTGCCTTCGCTACCCCGGGAGTAAAGATCGGGCTTTTCTGCACGACACCGGCAGTAGCGCTTGCACGCGCCATCGCTCCCAAGAAAGCGATGGAGATGCTGCTTACAGGCAGCCCGATCAGCGCCGAGGAGGCCTGCAAACTGGGTCTGGTCAACCGTGTTGTCGCCGCAAGCCGGTTGAGCGAAGAAGCTATACGATTGGCAGGCGAGATTGCTAGCGCCAGCCCAGCTGTTGTTGCCCTGGGCAAACGTGCCTACTACAGGCAGCTTCCGCTTGATTATGCCGAGGCTTACGCGCTGTCTGAGAAGACGATGGCCAACAACGCGCTCATGGAGGATGCCCAGGAGGGGATGAAAGCGTTTCTCGAGAAACGCAAACCCTCCTGGCAAAGCGAGCAGTCGCTAAGCAAACTCAAGCAATGAGATGTCTGCCGAGGACTTTCTGTCACACCGACATCCGAGACCCAACCCAGAAGGTCAAACTCCATCTCAGCATTACCCCAGTCATTCAGTAACCTGGTGAAACAAGCTGCTGTCACAGTTGGCTCTGAAATCCATGAGATTGAAGAAGTTGAGATATCCGGTCTGCTCATCCTTGGGCGTACGGTCGAGCAGATTCGCTTGCATTTTCTTGATGCGGGCGGCAGCAGCACTCCTGTCGCCGCGGCTTGCAAAATCTTGAATGGCAGCAATATCTTCATCGAGCCTTCTCACTGCCGGCGATACCGAAAAGTCGTAGGCTCCGCGGTGCTCGTGTAGCTTCCTCAAGCGGCTGATAATTGCAACCAGATCGTCCACCTCGACTGACGCTACCAGCTCATTCTCGGGAATCCCGGCTAAAAGCCGCCTTGCTTCCGCCAGCCACTCGAGCGCCTCGCCCCAGCGCTTATCAATTGCAAGATTGAGAGCATGTTGCTGGGCCTGGTACCAGGCGTAGTTACGAAAGCCGGGGGATCTCGTGCGTGTCAGACAGGCGAGCGAGCGCTCCCTAAATTGGTATGCAAGCTCTTTGCGTCTAGCCCAGCTGGCTGCTTGAGATAATTGACCCCACATCCAGCCGCGCATGAAAAGCCTCGTCCCGGAAACCTTGCTGTCATCCATCCTGCTGGCCAGAGCCTCGGCCTCCCTTACGTATTTCCTAGCCTTCCCGGGACTGCCGCTCCAGCCGTACCACTGGGAGAGCATTGCCAGCAATACAATTTTGCGCTCATGGTCTGCGGGTTTTGTTTGCGCTAGAAGATTGTGCAGGTAGGCGCGCTGGTCAGGCTGGGGCTTGAGCGGCGGCTTGAACTCCCTGAAAAACTCCATCAAAACCGAGAGTGTATCCGGTGCCACTTTGCCCAGCTGACGATCTAGGATCGGCAGGAGCTTTCGCACCGGCTTGAGCCTGGACCAGACCTCTTCCGACGGATCCACCATAAGCTCCCTGAGAATGCGTGCCTGCCCGCTCTCATCCCCGGCCGACTCCCTGAGCCCGAGAGCTCTGAGAAGGAGAGGTCTCGCCTGGTCATAGAGCTTTTGCTTGAGTAGCTCTGCTGCCTGCTCCTCGAGCCTATCTGCTTCCGGCAGCGTTACAGGAGCGGACGG
>CAYPBX010000058.1:4162-9730 GCA_964409075.1 uncultured Candidatus Obscuribacterales bacterium | reverse complement strand
GCCGACTTCCTCGACGCCGTAGCCAAGGGCCAGAAGTACATGCGTTGCGCTGCGCGAGCTGCGATTCACCCGCTTGACCCTGTTAAGAGACGATGCGGGAAAGCTGGACAGCCACCCATAAAAAGCCAGCGCGGCAGCAGAGAGAGAAGCGGTAGCGGATAGGGAGGCCAACAATCGGAGTTAGTTGCGAAACTTCTCAAGTACGACAACAGATATTACGCTGCGCAAGCTGAGTGATGCGAATTATTCTCATTAAATTTCCCTGGACGGGCCGTCCGGAGGCGTGCAGAAGGGAGTTTGGCGACCGGGCAACAACTAACCACACCTTAGAGGCTGGTTGGCAAGCGAGAGGGCCACTTTGCTGCTGAAATAGCAAAAGGTTAGGCTATGTGCGATTTCCGGTTATACGTAGATAGAGGGGGAGGCAGAGCAAAAAAATCGCTGGGTAAGCGGCTTCTAGATTTGAAACAGTGTCGCAGAACCCGAGTTGCGGCCTGGCTCTCTTGCTAACCTTGCGAACTTTCTCATTTGAAAGGCAGTGCCCGATGGAGAGGCCGACAGATGAATGCGCCAATATGCCTGCATGTTTGCCTAAGGGGTGCGAGCTGTTTAAGTAGTGGCAGCCAGGAGATTTTGCTGGAGCTAGAGAGACAGATTGCCAAACAGGGGCTCGAGGGCGCGATTGTGGTTGTTGAGGAAGGCTGTCTCAGTCTGTGCAGCTCCGCTCCCAATGTGGTGGTCACGCCTTGTGGTGCCAGGTATGGTTATGTCCAGGCGAAAGACTGTGCTGAAATTGTAAAGAGACACGGATGCCAGAGTTAGCATGGCGAGACGGTTGCGGAGGAAGCAGCACCGGATAGCCAGGCGGTCAATCAGAATCTCGACGAGGCGAGGTCGGTGAATCCCAGCCGGGATATTTTTGCTTGGCAGTCCGCGCTAACTGGCAGGCCTTAAATTTTGCGAAGATTCTCAACAGCGACGATGGCTGGTCAGGCGCCATCTCTCTTGAAATCGCCTCTGCCAGCGATAGCGCAGGGAGTGGGAAGGAGCGGCGATGAGCAGGCCGGGATTCAGCTGAGCTGAGTCGATTCTTCATAACTGGTTGAAAATCAGGTCAATTGGCTTGTAAGTTCGCAAAGCTTCTACATTCTTTGATGTCAAAACTGGAGAACCACCGGTAAGGAAAGAAGCTCAGCTTTTGCAGACCAACTAGAAAGTGCGATCTTGCCGCTCTGGCGAGCGGGTCGGTTTTGAGGCGGCGCCTGTAATTCAGACGGTGTGTAAATTATGGTCGGGAAGCGGATAGATTTCACATTCGCCTGAACAGGAAAGCCATAGCTGCTGCTTGTGAAGGCGAAACCATCTGGAGGCTCTAAAATGCGCATTGCATTCCTCGGAAAAGGCGGTTCTGGCAAGACCACAACCGCTGCGGGCTTTGTGAGATTTGTCGCAGACCGATATCCGTTTGTCCTGGCGTTGGACGCGGATGTCAATACGCACCTGGCTTCTGCGCTGGGTATGAGCACTGAGCCGGAGCACCTGGAATCCCATTTCGATGCGGTGATGTCCTACTTGAAGGGCTCTCGCCGGGACCTGGGGGAGCGCCCCATGCTGGCTACCACACCACCTGCTTTGCGATCAAACTTCATACGGGTAAGTCCCGATGACGAGCTGATTAGGCGCTATGCGCTCAAGGACGGGAAGATTGCTCTCATGGCGGTTGGGCATTACAAGGAGTCCGACCTGGGAGCGTCCTGCTATCACACCAAGCTCTTCGGTCTGGCTGCTGTCCTCCACCACATGTTGGATCAGGCAGGGGACATCGTCGTGGCTGATACTACTGCTGGTACCGACAACCTGGCTACATCGCTATGGTTTGCCTATGACATGAATGTCTTTGTTGTTGAGCCCACGGAAAAGGCAGTACGGGTTTATCAGGACTTCATCGGTGTTTCCCGCGATGTGGCTGAGAAGACCTTTGTGGTCGGTAACAAAGTCGAGTCGGCCGATGACGAGAAGTTTATCAGAAGCCTGATCCCGGCAAGCCGCTATCTCGGTTCTATCCCCCAGTCCCGCTATCTGAAGAGATTTGAGCAGGGCCATGCCGATGCGCTGGAGAGCTTTCGTCAAGAGCAGTCAGCGGCCTTCCAGGCGGTCCTCAATACTCTCAAGAGCCGGAAGAAGGAATGGGATCTCTATTTAAAGCGGTTGCGCGAGACTCACTCGCGCATCTGTCGAGACTGGTTCGACGACTATTACGGCATCAGACTGGATGAGAACCTGGATGAGGAATTCTCGTACGCAAAGGTTCTCTCTTCGCCCGGCAAGCCTGGTGGGAAGCGGGAGGATGCGGCGGCGGCCCGGTCTACAAAAGGCCAGGGCAGCAGAGGTAAGACGGTGAAGTCAGCCCAGTCCAGAAAGAGCGATAGGGGCAGCGGCACTGCAAGTGATGGCACCATGAGAAGGGCGAAGAAGGGTGTATCCAAAGGGGGAAAGCGGCGCCGGAAGTCCTGATTACGACAAACAGGTGCTGTCGCTGATTTTCTGCAATTCTCTATTCAATGCGGCGCCCCCTGGCGCAATAAACGGAGATCAAGCCATGAGAGACTGGTTGAAAGGCTTCTGGTACGCTGTTGCTCAGGAGTCGGAGGTGACTCGTGAGTTGCAGCCGGTACGCAAGAAGGTACTGGGGATGAATCTCGCTCTTTTCATCGACAGCGATGGAAAGTATGCAGCTGTCCATGATGTTTGCCCGCACATGGGCGCCTCGCTGTCGCTGGGCCGCGTGCGCGACGGCAATCTGGTCTGTCCCTATCATCACTTTGCTTTTTGCTCCACGGGTGGCTGCGCCCACGTGCCCTCGCTTGCCAGCCACAAGATTCCTGGAACGCTCGCCGTAGACTCATATCCGACGGAGTCCCGTTACGGGCTCATCTGGGTCTACCTGGGGGATGAGGCGGAAGAGGAAAGGTCACCGCTTGTCAGGATTCCTGAATTCGAGGATTCCGGTTTCCGCAGGCTCTACTCGGAGTACACCTGGCGCGGCTCTCTGCGCCCGATGGTGGAGAACCTCATCGACTTCACACACTTCTCCTACCTGCATGCCGATACATTCGGCAATGGTAATCATCCCTTCCGTGATGATTACCAGGTTCGCAAGGGGGAATACGAGGTCTCCTGCACGGTGTTTGTGAAGCTTTCGGAGGCAAATCCGGTTTTCCCGGAGATCCTTGACCTGGGAAAGAACCCGGATGTTCGTGTGCACTCTCGTTTCCACATGCCCTCTGTGGTGGTGAACGATTTTTCTGTCGGCCCGTACAAGGACGTGACCATGTTCACTTTTACGCCTGTTGATGAGTGTACCGTGGTGTTTGGCATGATGGGCGTGAGGAACTTCAATCAGACCGATGAGCACGACAGCTCCCTCAAGGATCTCGGCAACAGGATTCTGGAGGAGGACAGGGTTGTCATCGAGTCCTGCGTGCCGGAGATTCTGCCCAGGCAGGTTGCCGTGCCTGTGGATAAGTACTTGCTTGCCTGCCGCAACCTGTACGACCGGTATCTCAAGAATGGTCGATCCGTTGAGCGTCACGTTTTCACAACGCTGAGCGGTGAGCGAATCACAGTCATACCGTCGCCGGTGCGTAGAAGCAATCCACCATTCGGCAAGCGCTGGCAGAAACGTGAGGACGAGGAGAGAGCCAAGGACGTGCTCCAAGCCCAATCCGATCATCAGGAGAGTGGCGCTGGCTGCGCAGACAGTCCCCCCGAGCGTGGTAGCGCAGGCGGTTCCCCAACCCGGCGTAGCAAGGGTCGCGGACGCAAGCGGCGCGGTTGAAACAAAAAGGACAGGGTGCTGTTCATCCCGGCTCCTTGATTTGCTTTAGAGTCCGGTCGGGAGCAGTACTGCTACTCCTGACCGGACTTTGTTGTATTTGCAATTGCCAGTCGTGCTCTATAGTAATGTTTCGCAACCCGTGCTGGCCAGATTTACCCTGCGCGTATACATTCACCCCCAGCTATGGCACTAACGCCTGGGGTGACATTTACAATCACGCTGCAGTTCTACTTGTTATTATAGTAATAATGGAAATGGTTATCAATTTACAAATCTTATAGACCCTGATGGGCGTGAGGAGAATCACACCAGGCAGGGGTGGGATTCTCAGGACACAGCTGCCCCTCTTGTCTAGCCGGTGTGAAGATTATTGCGAATTAGTCTCAATTGAGGATGACAATTAAGCACAGCTGCGAGCATAATTTTCAGACCCCGGTGCCCGAGCGCCAGGGAATCTAGAAAGCGTCCCGGCAACCGTTATTGAGAGGAATTATCAAAAGTAAGACTGCCGGACCGCCCTGCTTACCACTAGAAAAGAGGAAGAGAGTGATTTGCGCCGAGGCGATTCCTTATATATCGCAACTGTTCCCGCTGCCAGACCTGGTTGTTGAGAGACTGTCCGATGAGCTTGCGGCAGCGGAGATTGAGTGGCACGAGCCGTACGCGGAGTATGCGACGGCTGGTCTCAAGGTGGCTGTATTGCTCAGTCCCGATGGCGATGAAGGCAATTTTTCCTGGGGAGACTGCCCGGCACCACAAGTGACACCACTTCTGAGACGTCTTCCCAGAACGAGGCGGTTTATCGATGATCTCCGCTTGCGTGTCATGGCTTCGCGCCTCTTGAGACTCGAACCTGGTGCTTTCTTGCATGAGCATCGCGACTACGTTCACCTGGAGGACGTGCCAAGATACAGGTTGCACCTGCCCTTACTGACCAATCCTGGAGCGCGGATTGTTCTGCCCGGTTTTGCTGTGCACATGAAAAGAGAGTTTCTCTGGAAGCTCAATCCAAAGGCGGTGATTCACAGCGCCTGCAACTCTGGGGCGACACCACGCATACACTTGATGCTGGATTGTTATCTGAATGCGGAGCTTTCTCGCCTTATCTCATCCGAATTTCTTGAGGACGATTCCGTAAGATCGCTTCCTTGCCTTACAGGCAAGCAACGAGCCGATCTGATTTATAAGGCCAGGCTTGCGCTGGGTGCCGGCCAGCTATCGGATGCTGAGGAGATGCTTCTCAAAACCTTTGTCAACTACGATCTCAAGGAGGAGAGCACCTTTGATCTGCTCCTGGATCTGTTTGCCGGAGAGCCTGAGTATAAGGATCGCTGCCAGTACTGGGTCAGGCGATATGAGGAAGTTTACCCTGAGCGCGCGTGCAGTGTAGCTGTGTAGAAAGAGAAGGAAGTCCTCATGATAGGGAAGAATCAGCAAAGAGAAAACGGGCAGATGAGCTTTCGGGCCGTTGCCGGCTGCCGGCTGGAATCGTATTCGTCCCCCAGTGTGGAGGCGTACGAGGCGGAGAAGGGCATCAGGGTGCTACACACCCGCAACGCTGTGCCTCTTGGCTCCTTTACGTGTGCTTGCAATGTTGATCGTCTCCTTCACGATCGCTGGGCGGCGCGCTGCTGGGATGAGTTCTTCGGGCCGCGGGTGCGTATTGCCGCTAGTGGCGGTTTGCCATGCGTCTCGGCGATGTTTCCTGGGCATACTGTGCCCGGCCCTGG
>CAYPBX010000058.1:0-4152 GCA_964409075.1 uncultured Candidatus Obscuribacterales bacterium | reverse complement strand
GCCCTGGCAATGGCACCAACGGCAATCGGTTGCGATACCGGGGTTCGCTCCTCCTGGACCAGTATGCACGCCGTCTGTCTTTAGACGCAGGCATATCGGTAGTGGCTGAATCATCTGAAGACAACTCAGCCATTCCCTATAAGGCTAAGACGTTGTTGATTGAAGATGCCTGGCCGTGGCGGTTTGTCGAGCGTCCCATACTGAGCTTTGTAGAGCTCCATAAAAGCGGAGATGAAAAGCCAGCGAGAAAGGCAGACAGTCATCCATCTCTGGACATGTTGGACTGGAAGTCAGGGCATCTGCTGGCGGAGGGGTCTTCGCCTGCTGCCGGTGTGCTAGCTTCGATCCACAGAGCCTGGACGAAGACAACCATACCAGCGTATGCTGACGAGGCGCTGGCGGTGGCTGATGCAGTTATTGAGCATGAAAAGGGACGGGCTCTAAACCAGTGGCTCCCCCTTCTTTTTGAGCTCGAAGGCTTTGCCAGCCATCTTACCTATACAAAGGATCTGCGAATCTTCTCCTCTGGCTTTTTCGCTAACAATTGGCTGGAGGTCGGGCTTCTGGAGCTCAGCCAGTTCCGTGCTACGGAGCTGTGTGTCAGGGAGAGATTGCTTGACGAGATCGTCAATCTGACAACCCGCGGGTTTGCCCCGGTGGTTATCAATGAATTTCGGTGTGTTGCTGATGGAAACCATCGACTGACAGCTGCATGGCTTTGGAATCTGCTCAAGCAGTGTCACGATCTCAAGTGGGATGTCGGCGACGATGACTTCCAGAGAGCGGTTGCTGATTTCGCGGGCCGGCATGCCAGAGGCATGGGTGCTGTCGTTCTGCATGAGGTGCTGGATCATCTTGGAGCATTTCTGACCACCAGAGGCTTGCGATCTCGCCTGATGGGTGAGATAAGGCCTGCCTTGTCGCGCTTCCGGGTGCTAGGAGAGCTGCCCGTGGTTCTGCTTCCGGAGTATCTGTCCGGGGCGGTGTTGAAGGATCCATATGACAGAGGCGAGGCGACAATACGAATCGAGCCTTCCGTTTACGAATTCATCCAGCAAGTACCAGATGCGGTGCTTCCCGCACGAGCGTCGTATCATTTCACAGATTGTGTGCTTCTGCCCTGGTTTTCTGTCTTGAGTCCAGCAGATGGGACCTGCTCGATTCGTCTGCGACGGAAAATGGGACGCCGGCCACCCGTCCGCCGGTTCAGAGGAAGGGGACAGGAGGTCGTCGCAGAGACAGGGCTGGCCCGGACAGGCAGCTGGCGGGGGTGATCTGATGGAAACAATGTTGATGGAGACCGAACAATGCGATGCGGTGGCTAGCGCAGCTCCTCCACTTCATCTGACACCGATAATCGAGGAGTCGATCGCCAGATTTCTGTCCTCAGGCAATGATCTCGATCAACTAGTAACAGCGCTGGGGAGCCCACTCAACATACTTTTCCCTTGCTCCCTGGCAAGAAATCTAGAGGCGTTTCAAGGCGTCTTTGCCGAGCACGGCGTCTCCGGTCGGGTCTTCTTTGCCCACAAGACCAACCAGTCCGACAGTCTGGTCCGTCAGATGGCTGTTGAGAGCTGCTCAATAGATGTCTCTTCCCTGAATGAGCTCAGGCATGCGCTCTCCTCAGGATTTGAAGGAAGACGGATTGAAGCGACAGGGCCAAAGAACAGGGAGTTTCTGGCGCTTGCCATCATGCATGATGTCACAGTCAGTCTTGACAGTCTCTGGGAAATTCAGACAGTTATAGATTTGCACAATCAGCTGGGTCGAACTGTGCCAGTAAAGGTGCTCATAAGACTGTCAGGTTTCCAGGCGACCCACTCTAAATTTCTGAATAAGGGAAGCCGCTTTGGTGTTTCGCTGTCAGAGATTGGGGAGGCTTTCGGTCTTATTGAGAAGGCCGGGGAAGCGCTGAGGCTCTCGGGGTTTGCCTTTCATCTTGATACAGTAAGCTCTCTTGAACGAGCTGTCGCGATTGAAAACTGCCTGGAGATTTTTGAGGATGCACTCTCCCGCGGATTTGAGCCGTCCGTTCTTTGCATAGGCGGCGGCTTCAAGGTCAATTATCTGGAGAGCGAGGAGGAATGGAACCGCTATACAAGTGCGCTTAAAGAGTCGGTTCTAGGCACGCGGGAGCCGATGACCTGGCAGGGAAATTCCTTCGGAATGTTCGCGGAAAAGGGCAAACTCAGAGGCAACTTCAACAGCTATACATATTATGATCTCAATACCGGAGCCAAGTTTCTGCACGAGCTCTTGATGACGGAGCTGCCTAATCAGGGCAACATGACTGCTGGCTCGGTCTTGCGCGACAATATGATAGAGCTCTGGATCGAGCCCGGGCGATCGCTGGTGGATCAGTGCGGCATAACCGTAGGCAGGATCAATTCTTTGCGCAAATCCAGCCGGGGCGAGCATATGGTTCTGGTCAATATGAAACGGCAGGACGTGACTTTCCTGGATCAGGAGATCTTCGTTGATCCTGTAATCATCTACCGTAGTCGGCAGGACAGGGAGCTGTCCGAGCCTGTCGGCGTCTACCTGGCAGGCAATCTCTGTCTGGAGAGCGATCTTGTCTATAGGCACCTGACATATATTCCTGGCCTGCCATCCCCGGGTGATCTTGTGGTTTTTGTAAATACGGCAGGCTACTTCATGGACTTCAGCGCGTCCACCTCGATGATGGAGCCGGTCGCGCGCAAGGTGGTTGTGGTACCGACCCCAGACGGGTTCAAATGGTCTCTAGATAGCGAGTATTCGGTTGTTTGAACGGAGCGGGAGATGCTTGTAAAACATATAAGTGAGCTAATCGGTAACACACCGCTGTTCGAGATCAGCCCTGACATTCATGGGCTCAAGAACATAAACCTGTATGCCAAGCTGGAGATGATGAACCCTTTCGGTTCGGTCAAGGACAAGAGCGCCTGGAACGTGCTCAAAGATCACCTGCAGGAGATTCAGTGCACAGGCAAGACGATAATTGAGTCCTCGAGCGGAAACATGGGCAAGGCTATGCAGCTCATTGCCTCCATTCACGATGTTCCGTTCAAGATAGTCACCAACCGCATCAAGGTTCGGGAGGTCAAACAGATACTGCAGCTTCTGGGTGCTCAACTAGACGAGTTGCCCGGGCTCTCGGAATGTCCCGATCCGACAGACCCTAACGATCCGATCACCTTTATCGAGCAGCAGATGAGCGCTAAGCCTGGCAAGTACTTCCATACATCTCAATATACGAACGAGAGGAACATCGAGGCTCATTACAACACCACAGGCAAGGAGATATACGATGATATCGGTTGGGTGGACTTCTTCATCGGCGGGTTGGGGACCACCGGCTCTACTCGTGGCGGCGGCATGTTTCTCAAGGAGAAGAATCCCGAGATGAAGAACATCGGGGTCATCTCTCAGAAGGGGCACCTGCTTCCCGGTATCCGTAACGTTGACGAGATGTATGAGGTGGGGCTCTTTAGAAAAGATTTCTACGATGAGATTGTTGTCGTCGACACCGACGAGTCGCTGGATGCGATGCTGATGCTGATCAGAAAGTGCGGTCTTCTTGCTGGACCGACAGGCGGAGGTAGCCTGGCGGCGGCGCTGAAGTATCTGACTGGTGTCGACGAGGAGCTTTCCGAACGTAAAAACGCGGTGTTTATTGTTTGCGATCGCGTAGAGTGGTATCTCTCCTACCTGCAGAAGCATCGGCCGGAACTGTTTGGCATTGCACAGAAAAAGGACTCGGTGAGAAGCATGTCCGTGGAGCAGCAGGCCAATGCGCCGGAGATCGATCTGGAAGAGGCTGATAGTTGGGTTGATGGCCGCCCTGGTCTGGTCGTGGTGGACATGCGTGGGGCGCTTGCCTTCAAGGCATCCAGAATTCCAGGCTCGATCAATATTCCTACCGATAAGCTGGAGGATCTTGCGGATTTCGGCGTGCCCTTCTCCAACGGTCAGAAGGTCCTTTTTGTCTGTCCGACAGGCGATCAATCCAGGCGTTTTGCCGCTTATTTCAGCGCGCGCGGTGTCGAGTGCGCCAGCCTCGCCGGTGGTTTCGTCGCCTGGCGTGATGCCGCGAAGCGCACAGAGAGAGGATTCGGCAGGACACTTGCCAGGGTAGCCCCTTAGTCTTTTAATGGAGGACCAGTGAGC
>CAYPBX010000057.1:0-9744 GCA_964409075.1 uncultured Candidatus Obscuribacterales bacterium | reverse complement strand
GAAGTCGTAACAAGGTAGCCGTACCGGAAGGTGCGGCTGGATCACCTCCTTTCTAGGGAGATAATCAGGTAAGTCAGGTCGGTGCCTGGCAAACCCTGACAAAATGCCGCCCTTGATCTTGGTGTAATGGTGCGTAAGCGTTACCGCTACGCCTCCAAGGGTAAGCGGCATCTCCTAGGTCGATGCTGGTGAAGCAATCTGGTGGCACAGCCACTCAAGACCAGATTGTCGAGGCAGACAGGCTTACACTACCGGCTATTCAGCTATCAGGGCTCGATCCTCTTTCATCTGCTCAGCTTGTAGGCAAGGCGAGCAGGCAATGGCAATTGCGCGTCAGCCTGAATTTGGCTCCGGCTAGCGTCTGCCGTTTGATGCCAGTAAACGTAAGGCCGGCGTTAGTGTCATGGCCGCAGATGCAGGGAGCGGTTGGTTGTATGGTGCCGAGCTGCTTGCCACGCATTTCCCTGCGAGGCGCCACACAACCGCTCCCTGGCAATGCAGACACCCGGGAGTGAATGCTTACCAGAAGGCAGATAACTTATTGGTATCGGGATTGATGCAACTCGGGCTTTTGCTCATTCGACATTGACACGGTGTGGTATCTTCAAGACGCCGATAAAAAACGAGGTGAAGAAGATCTGAGCGCCTACGGCCATCAAGGTAAGAGCGACAATTGCTGGCCTGACCGCGAACAAACCTTTATCAGGAGAGTTCAGCCAGGAGGCTACTATGGCCAGATTGAGCCCCAGACCGAGCAGGAAAATCAATGCGCCCAGCAAAAGCGCAGCTTCCACAGACATTTGCAAGCGAAGGCGGTTGAGACGCAGTTGATATTTGGACAGCCCGGTATAGGTTCTGGCCAGGAGAGCAAAGAGGATAGCCTGTGTCCCCAGGATGACTGAGAGCGCGCTGGGAAAGAGAAAGTGATAGTCCATAAAGAAGCCGCCAATAATCACGGGACCGCCGGACAAGAGCCAAAAACCGAAAAGGCCGATGATAATCATGAGCGCTCCAGGCACAAAAAGCAGTTGGTCGGTTGCGTAAGCCAGAATAAATCGCAGGTGGCGCCAGCCATCTTGCCAGGTGCGCAAATGAGGCAAGCGCTCGCGTCTGTCCAGGCGTAAGCTCACCGGAACTTCAGCTGTGCGCAAGGCGAGAAATCCGGCTTTGATAATCATCTCCGAGGCGAACTCCATGCCGGTTGAGGTAATCTCCATACGCCTGAAGGCATCGGCGGTACAGGCCCTCAAGCCGCAGTTGCAGTCGCTTATGCGGGTACCAAAAAACATGTTTATGAGTCCCGTGAGCACAGGTGTGCCCAGATAGCGATGCAGAGCCGGCATGGCGCCCGGCTCGATGGTGCCACGCAAGCGACTGCCGATGACAAATTCGCAAGCACCGCTTCTTATAGGTTCTGCAAGGCGATTGATCTCCATGAAGTCATAGGTGTCGTCTGCATCGCCGATGACGATAATGCGACCGACAGCCGCCTCGATACCGGCCAGCAAAGCGCTGCCGTATCCGCGCTGTGAAACGTGGATGACGCGTGCGCCAAGGTTACGGGCTAACTCAGGCGAGGAATCACTGGAGCCGTTGTCTGCGACAACAATCTCGTGGCTGTAGCCATATCTGTCTAGGGCCTCTTGTGCTCGGGCAAGCACAGAGGGCAAAGTTTTTGCCTCGTTCAAGCAAGGGATCACAACCGATAGCTCTGGATTGTTAGTTATAGGATGGGTCATGCCGAGTAACAACCTTCAGTCGGTTCTTGATCTCTAAAGCAGGTAGATATAACAGTGTAAACCAGGCAAGGATATCCAGCCGTGCCTCCTGATCTCCTCTGGCACCTTGTGATCTCCCTGCCGAATCTCAATTGCACCGCGGTGCAACCAGGAAAGCTCCCGGATCCTGGCATTGGCATGAGTCACCATGAGGCGGGAGTCTTTGCTCAATTGCCGCGGGAAGAAGACAACTGCCCTGACCCCATAGGATTTGAGCAATTGAAGAACTGCCCTTTGAGTTGCCGGGTCTGTTGCCCAGAAATCTTCAGGCTCGGGTATCTCAGCGACAATCTTGACTCTTGCCAGTCGTGCCCAATTTGCTGTCTCGAGATTTCCCAGTACGGCGACCTTGTCTCCCGGGGCTATCCCTTTTTGCTGGAGCTTCTGGGCGACTCGCTGGTATACGAGATGGGGCGCGCGCGCCCCCACATCCAGATCGAGGCCGGCCTGTCGTGTGATGAGGAGAAAACAGGCTCCCGAGACTATGAGAAACATCGCTTTTACAGCTCTTCTCGATCTGGATTCATCAGGCAAACGCAGGCTCGCCGCCAGGCCGACAAACAAGAGGGCTATGAAGGCTGGGAAGTAGCGCTCAATCCAGGGAAAAAACAACAGGTTCATCGGGAATAAGTAAAGCGCAAATCCTGCTGCGCCTGGCAGCCAGACGACAGCGGTCGTGGTCAAGCCCGACAGCGATACGGCGGTGCGCCTGCTAATTGCAACCACAATCAGCCAGGCGGCTAGAAAGTACTGGATAAATAGACACCAGTAAACCCATAGATTGCAGAACAAGGAATAGAGGGAAAACAACGGCTCAAACTTTGCCTTGAGCCCTTCAAGCCAATAGGTTGGATCGTCCCAGGGCGGATAAGTACCTTCAACAGGTGTCGCGAACTCGTAAACTTCCGGTCGGTCATAAACCTTTCTGGTCGGGTGCTTGAGCGTTGCCCGCAGCGCCTGGTCACCACGCGCATTGGTTGAGCTCAAACGAAAACTGATGCCGCATACATAAGCGTTGATCCCGGGGCTGGCAAAACTGATCTGTCCATATCGGCTCGACAGTAAGTAGACCCAGGGGCTGGCAATCACCACAAAGCCCAGGACCGACAGGAGAAAGACAAAGCGGTTTGCTTTTTGAGCCCGGGACGCCCGCGCTGCCGAAAGAAAATAAACCAGGGAGAGCGGCAGGACAACTGCTTTAGCAAGATAACCGAGACCAAGACTTACACCCATGAGGAGGAGATCTCGCCTTAAAGACTTGCGCGTGCGCATACGCAAGAGAAATCCTGAAGCCAGGAACAGGCAGGCAGCGGTCAGGTAATCGGCGGTGTCCTGGTAGACTCCGCCAAGACATAGAAAGGCCCAGAGGAAGACAACCGACCCGCTGACGCGCCACCAGATCTCCGGGATGTAGAAACAGTCTTTCAGGCTGCCCGGGCGCAGTGCTGCGTAGAAGAAGAGAAACTCGCTCAAGAAGAACTCCCAGCCGCCCAGAAGAACCAGATAGTTCAAAAAATTGGTGACCTTGAGCGCTTGAAATTCCCACAGCCCGGAAAAACCGGATGCGCCGAGAACAAGACTGATTGTAAGTGGATAAAGCACGCCCCAGTGGGCTGTGCAAGCGGCAGTCCAGTTCCCATGCCTAACGGCATCGGCCAGGTCCAGGTAGGCAATTGCATCAAGGTTGAAGGTGCTGAATCGATATGCCCAGACTTGCAGCAGTCCCAGGCAGACCGCAACGGCAAGAAAAGTAACTCTCAGCAAACCGATCCAATTTTTTTGTTTCACGACCTGTTCCGATCGGCTGTTTACAACTATCTCTCGATAATGAGATTATCGTCGCTTGGCTTAAAAGTTCCAACAGTCAGGGCTTCAATGGGACAATGGGTGCTGTCTTATCTGAAGGGGTAAGTGAGGTGTCAGGCAGGCTTAAGGTTGCGGCAGTGGGCCTGGGCTGGGTGGCGCAAAATCGTCATCTGCCCGTGTTGAGCAAGTCTCCCCTCTACGAAATTGTCGGGCTGATCGACACTAATCCTGGCAGGGCAGCAAAACTTGCTGCCCAATACAGGGCCAAACATTATTTTCATGGCGGCGACCTGGATGCGGTGCCCTGGCTGGATGAGGTGGCTGCAGTAATAGTCAGCACCCCTCCTCATAAACACTATGAGGTCATCAGGTCAGCTTTACTCCACGGCAAGCATGTGCTCACTGAAAAGCCTCTTGTGATGCAGATGGAGGAGGCAGAAGAGCTCATAAAAATGTCCAACGAGAGGGGATTGACTCTTGGCGTTGTCCACAACTTTCAGTTTGCCCGCTCCTGCCAAGAGCTGATTCGAGATCTTGACAGCGGCCTATACGGTTCGATCCGAGGAATCCTGGTGCAGCAGCTGAGTAACCCGCGGCGGCGCCTGCCTGCATGGTACGAAAAGCTTCCTCTAGGTCTCTTCTATGACGAAAGCCCGCACATGTTCTATTTGACTCGCCGTTTGGCACAAGGACCGCTTGAGCTTGTCAATTGCATTATGCACCCCAGCTCCTTTGGACAAAATACTCCCTCGGCTATTGCGATTCAGTATCGAGCCCGCCTGGGTCAACTGCGTATACCGATTTTCATCAACATGCACTTCGAGGCCCCCATAAGCGAGTGGCATGTGTGTGTGCTTGCTGAGGAATTCGCCGGTGATATCGATGTCTTTCGTGATATCTACATTCGTCTGCCCAACGATGGTGCTCATACGGCAAAGACAGTGATGCGCACATCACTTGCAGCCAGCTGGCAACATTGGTGGCAGACCGCTAAGAGCGGTTCGCAGCACCTCTTGGGTATCCTCAGGTATGGCAACGATGAGGTTTTTGATCGTTTTGCTCGCTGCTGTCTTCATGGCGAGGAGTTACAAGATATTGGGCCTTCAAACGCTGTGGAGATCTTAGGCATGCAGCATGATGTTCTCGTCAGGTGTACTGGCGCCATAAAATCGTAATTCAGTCAGCGGCATGATACTAGATTAGGCTTATGAGCAGATCGACTCCAGGTAGGAACCTGCCTCAGTTTTGGCAGAAGAGGCTAGAGGTAAGGATTGACATTGCTGCTGCCGAATCAAGCTCAGGTTAACCGACATGGCTGTTAGTCGTTGGCTGCTGCAGAGATTCCTTCAAATTTGGCCTTATCAGCCAGCGACTGCATTGTGGCGAGCAATTGAGGTCGGGCATATCCTCAGCCGACCATTTCCTTGCGGGTTCGGTTTGGATATTGGCTGTGGAGATGGCGAGCTGACCAAGTTGCTCATCGAGGCTGCTGGCGGCAGAGAGATGGTAGGGATTGACCTCGATCATAATGAGATCACCATGGCTCAGGCCACAGGTGTTTACAAGTGTGTTCATTGTGCTAGCGCTGCAGCCATACCGGAGGCAGAGCGTAGCTTTGATTTTGTTTTTTCCAACTCTGTGCTTGAACATATTGAGGACATTGAGGCTGCAATAGGTGAGATTGCACGAGTTCTACGACCTGGGGGAGTCTTTCTTTTCACTGTTCCAGCCAAGGGCTTTCATGATTGCCTTGCTGGCCCATGCGGCAGGCGAGTGTCCAGGCGGGAGTATCTCAAGGATCTCGATCGGCGTCTTGTGCACAAGCGCTACTGGTCAGTAGAAGAGTGCCAGGCGGTGTTGTCGCGCTTCAATTTGGAGATTGTATATTCAAGCCAGTATCTTACGCAAAGTGAAGTAAGGCGTTGGGAGTTTATCTCCAATGCGACGGCAGGAATTCTTTTTGCTCTTTGGGGAAAAGAGAAGTCAGCTTTTGAAATCGTCCATCAGCTGGGTCTGCGTCAGACAAGACAGCGATTTCCAGCCATTCTTGCCAGACCGCTTGCTGAAGTTATTGCAGCTGGCTTGCCAGAGACGCAGGAAGAGAAGAAAACTGAATTGTACGCTTGCCTGATGGTCGAAGCCAGGCTGCGTGCGTAGACGTGTCTGCTGCAAGCAAAAGCAAAGGGAAAAGCAGTTGGCAAACACCAACACTACTTGCCTGCCCACACTACCGCACACGCAACGCCTTGTCTTGCGCGAGGGCCCCGGGTAACACTCGCGCATAGGGCGTGCTTGCGGTGCTGTGCGCAGTTTCCATAGAGCATGCGTTCAGCAAGCCAAGCAACTTTTCCTATACCTCTATTATACATACATTCGTATGTGTATCAACCTGTCAATCGATCACTCTTACTGTGAAGAGATACTAGAGGCTTCTGAATTCATCGGCAGCGCTTGCGCAATCCTGGCTGCTGCGATCAATTAGTCTAGAGAAGAGCTTATAGTAAGTCTCTACCAAGCGTTCCCAGCTCCAGTTATTAAGAGCGAAGTCCGCTACGGCAGGGCGGAGTTTCACAAGGGTTGATTCGTCAGCAAGCAGCTCGTCGATCCTTTCAATGCATTGCTTTAAAGCATCGGCTCTCTCAGCCTGAACGGTAAGGAAGAGGTGCTGGGCAGCAGTGATTGCTTTTGCTGTTTCTTCACTAATTAAGACGGGTGTGCCGCAAGACATCGCCTCCTGTACAGCAAGCGGAAACCCCTCACCCCGGCTCGGTAGCACAAGAAGGTCTGCTGCCTGATACAGGGAAGGCATTTCTGCATGGGGAAAGGCACGGTAGACAGAGACATTTTCAAGCCCCCAGCTTTGGGGATCGATAGGCCCCTTTCCGGCAAATACCCAGTGAATTTCCTGAAAGTGACTGGCCAGCGCTTGCAAAATTGGCAGTCCCTTCTTCTCTACAAAGCGGCCTGCGAATAGAAACAGCGGCTTATCTGTCGGCAAGTGCAACTTCAAGCGATGCACCTGGCGAACATCGTGAATGGCAGGTAGGAAGCGCTTACTGTCAACACCATTGTTGATAACCATGGGAGGGTGACGAAAGCTGACGTGCTGGCAGAAGTAGGCGGCAACGGCATCGCTCACGAACACAACTCGACTGGCACGGCTGAGCAATGCCCGGGCAATTACGTGATTGAAGAAGGTGAGGGCAGCTCGCAATAGCCAGCCGGCGACCGGAACAAAGCCGACATGTTGTGTGATGACCAGCGGCTTGCCATAGAAGGCAGCTGCAATGCAGGCTATGATGCTTCCTGTGTATGGGTACTCGTGGACATGAACCAGGTCGCAGGTCGCAGAAAGCTTCCAGACTCTCATTAGCGAGGCGAGGTCCCAGAGCGGATAGGCGATGTGAAGGCAATCTTCGATGACATTCCAGGAGCTCATCGGCAGGCAGGAGAGACCAGGGATCTCTGCTGGTGGCCTGTCACAGTCGCTGGCTGCCCAGATAATCTCAAGTGGATACTCCCTGACCAGATGGCCGGCCAGGCTGCCGGCTGCAATTTCGATGCCCCCGCCATGGGAAGGGAAATAGTGGCTTAAAAGCAATATCTTCCTTGTAGGCCGGCTTGCTCGGTCAGGCATGTTGCTGCTGCTCAGACTCTATGCCGGGAGATTGGATTCTGCTATTGGAAATCTTATGAAGAGATCGTGCCGGTGGTTGAGAGCTCATTTTTACCTGGCGCGCAACTGACCGCAAGAATGATAGACGAAAGAGGCATCATTCTGATCTGCCTGGTTGTGCTTGCACCATAACCGACAGCTTTTTCTGCCTGCCTCTTTTCAAGAGCAGACGGCGGAGCATCTCCTTTAGAGATGGTCTAAGTTCAGGTGGAGTGAGCTCAATCAGCACCTACAGAAGGCAGTGTATGTCTTGGTGCATCTTGCGCCATGCCTCTGGCTCCCTGCCTGTCGTCGGATTGTGAGGCTTTCTTATCGCTGGCAGGAGACATGTCGATCTCTGCTGGCGAAAAGAGCAAAGCAAGCTGCCTCTTGAAGTCAGCCACTGCTGTCATTGCGTTGAGCGCTTCGCGGCTCACCTCCAGGTCGAGCTTCTCTAGTGCGCAAGAGCCGGCCTCGGAGAGCAAGCAGAGTAGTTTGTCCAGGGTGTGGGCGATCTCCTCCACGATTGTCTGATCGGTTCCAACCGACTCCTTATGGTCCGTTCTCTCCTGAGTTTCGCTTAGAATAGCTGTGCCCCAACGCTCGCTCACGAGAGACTGCCACCGCGTCTTGAGCGTGAGGGCTTGGCTGAGGTCGCTCTGTCTGTCCAGAACCATCCTATAGATGAGCTTGACCTCCTCCATCTTCCTGTCCAGGAAGGCTTGCGCGCCGCTATCGGTCAGATCGATCACCTCGGTGTCGATGAGCTGTACCAGCGTCTGGGTACTGGACATTATGCGTTGGCAGCACAGGCTGATTGTCTCCGGGGTCGCGCTTTTGCCGGCGGTAGTTTTAGCCCGCTTGCTCTTAGGTGTTTCTGTTGCCGCGGTCGGCTGCTTGCCTCCGGAAGCTATGGAGGCGAGTCTGGAGATAATCTGCTGCGCAGCTTGGCCTGCCTGGCTGGCGTTGGCGCTCGTTGTTCCTTCGCCGGTAAGTTGGTCCAGGTCTTCCAGAGTCTCAGCCATCGCCTCCGGTGTACCTACGAAACGTGTACCGACAGCCTCCGGATCCGGTACATCAAGATTGAAATGAATCACGTTATCCTCCTCGTATGGACTGTCTGCCAGTAAAGGCTCCTTCTTAACGCCGGCTGCCTCTGGCGAGCGCTCTTGCCTGGCATCAGAACTCACATCAGGTGACATCTTGATCTTCTCTTCCAACTCTTCTGGCGCAAGGAAGGCGATCTGCCCATTTGCTGGTTCCTGGAGGCTTGCGTGTCTCAGCAAGAACTCCTCGAAGATCAGCTCGCACATGCGAAACATGGCGGTCTCGGATAGCTGGGTTTTGCCCAGATACCATTGGATCTGATCCGCGGGCGGATTGCCGTTTGCCAGTGCCACCAGTTGCGCTATCGGCTGGATGTCGTTGGCGAGTATGGGAATCGCCAGAACCTGTGAGGCTGGTACCAGATAGCAGCTCACCGTGCTGTGTTGGCCTCTAATCACCAGGCTCCATGTGCGCGTGGAAGCCCTGGCTTGATAAGTAGCGCTCAAGGCATGGCCTAGCGGTTGCCTCTCGTGAATGAAGTCTGGCTTGGTGCAGCTTATATGCAGATTCCAACCGACACTATGGTTAAATTCGTGTGTATATCCTTCCAGGAAGCTGGCGATGAAGTCCACCACCTTGATGCTGGCCTGGGTATATTTGGATTGCTCGTTTAGCTCGTGGAAGCGCTGGCTCTGGTGGTCGGCGATCGACTGCAAGCACTGCTTCTTCAAGCTGTCTACCCAGAGCTTGTTGACGGTGGCCTGGTGTACCGACAGATTGGCGATGAATGTCCCGTCCAGCTGGCAGCGGTAGCTGCGCAGTTGTCGGGCGGTCTCCTGCCTGTTGAGAGAGGTTGTCCCCAGAGATGAGATGGAGCTTTTCTTCATGCAGCTTGCAGACACCTCTGAGATCGACTCGACGCTTTGTCCAGGTGTTGGGACAGCGGCGATGCTCAGGGTCGCTTCGATCCAGTGGCGCTGGATCAAGACGGTTTGCCAGCATCTTCTCCGGGCCAACCCGGCCCTTCATGGCGTGCAATTTTTAAATTGCTGAGCCGCGAGCGTTAATTCAGTTGCTCGCCTAGGCGTGGAAGCCCAGCTGAATGCTGCAAAGAGTAAGTAGTAGAGACCCGAAGCAAAACCAAGCATAGTTTTGGCCTGCAGGCTTGTCAAGCGCAATAATTATTAACGTTCGCTAATTCAGCTGTTCTTGATGCAGCGTTCGCCCGCCCTGCCTTCTGCCCCGGTGAGATAATCAGCCCTGGCGCTGCTAAAGCCCGACAAGCCTTTTTGGGGGAAGTTGAGATGCTGAAGTTCGGGGAGAGGTTATGCGGACTATTGGTCCCGGTCTTCGCTCTGAAGCGGGACGGCGATCTCGGTGTAGGCGATACGGAAGCGGTCAAGCAGGCTGTAGACTTCTGCGCCAGGAACAACATTTCCGTTTTGCAGCTCTTGCCTA
>CAYPBX010000056.1:0-9842 GCA_964409075.1 uncultured Candidatus Obscuribacterales bacterium | reverse complement strand
GCTGCCTGCCGGTCCTATGAGGACAACCCAACTATCAAACTCGGCAATAGCTCGAGCAACCGTGTTGGCAACCCTCAAATCATGAGCCATCTGCCGGTAAAGGGAGCCATGCGGGCGCACCTGAGTTATCTCAAAACCAAGCGTCTTAGCCAGCCCGGAAAGTGCACCAAGCTGATAAAGAATCGAGGCCCTCAACTCACTTGCTGGCAGCTGCATATCGCGCCTGCCGAAGCCGGCAAGGTCCGGATAGCCTATGTGAGCACCAACAGCCAGACCGTAATATCTCGCCTCTTCCAGGGCCGCTTCCATCAGCACCGGATCGCCAGCATGCGCCCCGCAGGCTATGTTGACCGAGGTCACATAGGGCAGAACATCCGATTCCCCATCGATGCGGTAATGCCCGAACCCTTCGCCCAGGTTGGTGTTGATATCCAGGCCATTATCGAGAACAATCTGGGTCGAACGGCCTGCCGGCGGTACGTACAGAGATCCTCGCGGACTGCTTCTCATTGATCTTGTACGACGCATCGAGCATCCCTTAGTCTGTCCATCACGACTGCCTCCAGCCCGGGCGCCACCCTTATCTCGTGGAACCGTACCAGGACCTAATGTCACCTTTCCTAAGCAACCGGTGAGTAGATCTTAGCAGCAAATCCAGCCAGCTCCGGAAAGCAGCCAACCACACCCAACAGACAGAATACGGGAAAAATCCGCTTTTATCCTTGGCTGCCTAGGGTAGACTGGCAAATAGATTATGGAAATGAGCCCAACACCGGTGTTAAGAAAGTATCTAACTCTGATTTCAGCTTGCCTGTGGCTTCTCGTTGCTGCCGCGAGAATTACCCTGGCCGAGCCGGTGCAGTCTCCCTTAGCCAGAATCGACATGCTCAGGGACCGGGCGCTCTCCGCACGGCTGGAAGGAGAGTCCGACCTTGCCCTCGGGCTTCTCAACCAGGCTGTCGGCTTGACGGCCGAGGAATTCGGGCCAGCGAGCCCGCCGGTAGCCGATCTTTATTTCGAGATGGGCCTGGCAGCTGCCGAGGCCAAGAAGTTTCAACGGGCAGAGAGCCTGCTCAAACAGGCCATCGAGATTAACCCCTACCTGGAGATCGCCAGAGTAAAGCTGGCTGACGTTCTCCGCCTGCGGGGCAAGCTCGCCGAGTCTCGCCACCACGCCGAGACAGCACTTGCTCTCAACATTCGCTCCCTTGCCGGCAGGCGCTGCCTTGCCTTCACTTTGAGGCAGCTTAAGGACCCGTCAGCGGCAAGCCACCATCTTGCCATTCTCGATACCTTTCTTCAGGAAGGCGGGGCGATTGCCCCACACCGTTCTTCCCCGCGGATCGTCTTGCCTCCTCAACCTTTACGGATCGACAGGATGCCCGATACAAAGGCAAGCGCAAGCCCAGCGAGGCCAGCTGGTCAAAAGAGCAAAGCAAAACCCAAGGCTCCAAGCAAAAATAGACCAGCCAGACCGCGCGCCCAAGAGAGAAGGACTGCCAAAACCCAGGCGCCAGCAAAGGATACTCGGGCAAGCTCCCAGGGTAAGCCGAGCGTCAAACCAGAGAGCGCTCGCCTGAAACCGGCAAAAGGCGGGCTCATTCCGCCACCCCCACCCCTGACACCTGTCTATCCCAGCCCGGCCTTGCCAGGCGCGAGTCAGATTCAGCTGCGCACAGAGGCAAAGATAAAACCTCAGCACAAGGAGGAGGTTAAGCCGGATAAGCCTGCCGGAGAGAAAACTCAGCCCAGGCGGCGCGCAGATGTAGACGACCCCTTTCTGCTTGACTGGGCAAACGATTTGTAATCGCTCCCCCGGCTCCTGCGTCGCCGGTCCGCTGCCGCAACGCTCCGCTCGCGCCTGTGGGCCCAGGCGCTCCATGGATCTGGCTAACGCCGGCCTATATGCCTTTATTCAACTGGCAGGCCACCGCGGTCCTGGCGAAGGAAGGGCCTACCGGTCGGCAAGCCGCGACCACCTGGCCCGGGTGCCTGCCGCCCTATCGTCCCGTCGCCTGCGGTCCGGCGCCGCTGTGGTTTAATCTGCGGCAAAAGCTCCCGCTGCTCAGCTGTCAGAACAGATCTGACAGCGATGAAATCGCCCATGACGATCTCCTCCATCTGCTGGCGTAGCGCGCTCAGCTCTTGAATCTGACTTTTGATCTCGGCTGGCGTCGCTTCGGCAGAAAACAAGAGCTCGCCTAAGGCAGCCTTCTTTTCTTTCAGCAAACGGCGCAGTTCGCGTGCCTTCTGCCTGGACTCCTCGCGTATCTGCCGAATTGTCTGCTTCTGCTCTTCGCTCAACTTGAGCGGAGTGAGGTCGAGCGTGCCACCGTAAAGCTCCCGTCCTCCCATTCTTAAGGCACCGGTAGCCCTGCTGCTTGGTCTCTGTCTTAGGTCAGGAGCAGGAATCTGCGCAGGAAACATAGGCCCAGCAGATTGGCGATCAAAAAGGGCTGGCGGTCCACTGCCCTGAGTGGCGAAATCCACCCGAACAGGCCGCTCATAGCGTCCTTGCCGGCCCGTGGTGACATCCGGGTCGCCAGAATCCCGCTGTGCTATTAGAACATCAGAGGGATCACAGGCTGGGCCACCAACAGTTTCATACGCCAAGGCTGAAAGCTGCCCCTCTCCTGTCAGGGTTAAGAATGAGACCAGAGCCAACAGTGCCAATGTCCTTCTACAGCCACTGTTCTCTGCCACTGTTTCACATCTTAAGAACATAAAGCCCATCCTCATCAGTCTGCAGCCCGATCGACTCTGCAAAAGTGTCGCCGAAATCATCACTAAGAACTGCTATTTCAACCGGCTCCTCGTCATCAAATCGGATTTTGCCTCCTTCATCCTGCTCGGCTGGATGAGCCTGCTTGACCTTCTCAGGAGCCGCTCTCTGCAGGAGACTCGGTACTGCAGCTACTTGAGGAGCTAGCCTATCCCCGTTTTTAGCACCGGATAGCACCGCCTTCGAGAGAGAGTTGGGTGTGGCAGGGCCTGCCGAAGGCTTGGATTGGATCTCTCTAAGTTCTGGCAGGCGCGCAACGCGCTCTTGCCTGCTTCTGTCGACAGGCTCTCCTTCTGCCATATGCTTATTGTTGCTTGTAAGCGTAGAGGCAAGCACCAGCATAAATACAAGAGCAGCAGCCGCGGCCGTCAGGGCCGCAAAGAGAAAGACCGGGGACTCTCGCCTGCCTCTCGCCTGCCTAATAGCCTGAGAAAAGTCCAGAGTATCGGCAAGGTCTCTGTCCAGGCCCAGGCGCGGCAGGCTCTTGAGAGAGTCTGTGACTGCCTCCAGGAAGTGGAGGTCCAGACGGCAGCCGGAGCAGGAATGAAGATGTTCGTCTACACGCTGCCGCTCTTCATTCTCAAGCTCACCGTCATGATAGGCATCGATCAGGAGCCGTATCGCCTTACATGCATCTCCACTTTCAGTCATGCTTTCCATAATTCTCCTCAGGTCAGTGCGCGGCAGCAGAAAGATCAGGTGGGCAAAAGTAAGGCTCAAGCTGCTCGCGCAGCTTCAAGCGGCCGTAATGAAGCCTCGACCTTACCGTACCGAGGTTAACCCCGACAATATCGGCAATCTCCTTGTAGGAGAAGCCTTCGATGTCATGCAAAACAACTACCATGGACTGCGACGCGGGCAGCTCACTCAAGCAGGCTTCGATAAGCTCAGATTGCTCCTTTAAATCGACCGTACGTTCCGGACCAGGCCCGGGATCCGCCGCCTGCTTAACTGTCCATCCCGAGCGGGAATCACCGTCTGGACCGTTACAGGTCGACTGAGGATCGAAGCTCAGGCTGCGAAAATCCACGCGGCGATTCCGGGCGCGGCTAACGTCTATAGCTATGTTATAAGCTATACGGAAGACCCAGGCAGCAAAGGAGGACTGCTGGTTGAACCTATGCACATTCTCGAGCAATTTTATGCAGGTCTCCTGTACCACCTCTTCTGCCTCCTCCCGGTTGCCGAGCACGCGGCGAGCCGCATTGTATAGCCTGTTCTGATACCGGCGCACCAAGACCTTGAAATGACATACGTCCCCGGTGTCCCGGAACAGCTTGATGAGGGCCTCGTCCGAAAGGTCCACGTTTTATCACCAACCGATGCGGTTCGGATTCACATGACTAAACGTCAGCTGGCAGAAAAAGTTCAAAATGGAGCCAAAATTTTATCTAACGCCTTTAACTTTCATAAGATTCATCTTAGCACCGGGACTGGCACCGCTCCGGGCTGATACAGGAACAGGCGACAGAGCTGCCCAAAACCCAAGGAGATTTGATTTATGACTTTAAGACTTCAAATTGCTGTAACCACAACTGTCTTCATTGTCATTGCCGCTCAGGCGCCAGTGCCAGGAACCGCTCAACCCATGGAGCCGAGCGTAGCGGCAACGGACGAGGCGAGGAACGAGCCGAGGGAGCGATTTCAAACAGATCTTCCCAACTTCCACAAAGTTCACGATTTCCTGTACCGGGGCGGAGAGCCGACGGACGCGGGGCTGGAGAAGCTCAAAGCTATGGGCGTGAAGACAATAATCGATCTGAGAGGGCACCAGGACCGGTGCGCGCAGGAATCCAGGCGCGCAGCCGAGCTGAACTTGAGATACCTTAACCTGCCCATGTCGAGCCAGAGTCCAACACCCAGACAGATCAAAACCTTCCTCCAGGAGGTGGAGGAAGCAGCTCACGACATGGAGGCCGCACCGGTTTTCGTTCATTGCGCCCACGGCTCCGACCGCACAGGATGCATGGTAGGCATCTGGCGCGTCACACACGACAACTGGAGTTGGGATAAGACTTACAAGGAGATGAGACAGTATTACTTCAATCCCAAGTTTACGCGGCTTTCCGAAGCGGTTCGGCAAGCAGAAAGAGAAAGGCCCTGACTCAACGGCTCTCTATCATTCTCTTGGGTCCTGGTTGCTCGGCGGCGGAGAGCTCCGCGAGCTTCCTGCGCGCCAGGTCGGACCAGGGATAGTGGCGAAGAATTTCTTTCAGGGTCTCAGCATATGCCTTGCGATTGTTGAAGATCTCGCTCAATTTGACCCGATACCAGAGCGCCTGCCAGTTGGCTGGTTCGAGAAAGAGCGCCTTGGACACATACTTCTGCATGTCAGCGTAGGAGCGCCGCCTGTAAAGGTGGACAGCATAATCTACATTCACAGCCGCGTTCTGGGGCGCCAGGGACAGGGCACGTTCCATCATACGCTCAGCCTGCCAGAGCTGCTTCCTGTCACTGTATAACAAGCTCCAGTCGGCCAGAATTCTGCCTTCAACCTCGCTGTCTCTGAGCTTCTGCGCTAGCTTATGAGCCTGGACAAAATACTGGTAGGCTGCTTTTGCCTGCTCGGGGCGGTCGAGCTGCCGGGAGACGATGCGGTAGAGATTGCCGAACCGGCCGAGAATTCTTGCTTTCATTTTCAGGTCCTCGGTCATCTCAGCAAGCCCGAGCGCCTTCTCATACATGGTACGGGCGCTGCGGTAATCCCGCCTGACCAGGAGCTTGTCATCTGCCTGGCCAAGCAAGGTGAGCACTTGCTTACGCGCCTGCTCCAGCCTGTCCGGCTCCAGAATGAGACGACCAAGGCGATAATCCAGGGCAACAACAAAGTTCTCCCAGAAGGGGTTACCGAGGATGCCCATCAGCGGGTTGGCAAAAAACCCGGCGCCAGCAGCAGTAGCTGCCTCACCCTCAGCAAAGGTGAAATCAACACCCTCCAGGGTCTGCGCCCCAAGCTCTACCTTACCTACGGTCACGCGGGCGAGCTTGACCGGCTTGCCACCAATGCCTGTGCCTTCCGTAAAATTGGGCTGGCGACCTTTCAGGAAGCGCCCAGCAATCGACTCAGGCAGATGGTTGAAGGCAGCTCCCGTATCAATGAGAAAGGAGAACTCGCTACCATTCAGTTTAGCCTTAACCGTGGGTCCAGCTTGGATAGAAACAGGCACAACCTCAGCCCCGTCCGGCACGCTGTAGATTGACGGGTCCTGGAAAGTGATTTTTTCTTTGCCAAAATCGAATTTGACAACGAATCTGGCAAGCACATTGTTACCGATTATTCCCGAGATCCTCCTGCCCAGCTGTCTTGATTGCGGTGTCAGATCGAGGATAAGAACATCAACGTTAGTCAGCGATAGATCGCCAATCGCCAGCCTGTCGACCCGGCTTTCGATCACCGGCACCGCTGCCGCCGCTGTTTGTATCTGCCTGATCTCTCCCTTATGGAGCAGATGATGGGCAGCCGCTCTTCTGTCGATGATGGTATGGCTGGCACCGGTGTCGAGAAGAAAGTCCACCGGCTCGTCGGCGCCAATCTTAACCGGTACCAGAAGCGCGTTTTGAGTATACTGGCAGGGCACGCTCGCCAACCCCTTGAGACCAACAGTCAGAGCGCCGCCAGGCTGAATGAATTCAGAAGCATCTACAGCGTAGTTTAAGACAACCTCAGACAGATCTAGCTTAAAGACCGGTCTCCCCTGCCGATAACGACGTTGCTGGAAGGAGACCTGGGTCCCGCCCACAGGACGGTACTGGGAAAAGTCCTGGCTCAGTTCATAACTTTTCCCGGACTGGCGGTCCAAGCCGGCCCAGGCTGCACCAACCACCAGGTAGTTCTCTCTGTCCACGTAGAAGGTGACCTCCGGGCCATCGCTCCCCTGTAAACCAATTGCGTAGACGGGCACATGCCGATACGTGGTCCTGCCGATTAGTCTAATAATCGCTCCCTCGGCTCGTTCCTCGCCTCGTCCGCTCTTTTCACGCTCAGCTTCTGGTTCCTGGGCCGGAACCCTCCACTTCGCTGCCTTGGCATGGTGTTTTGTAATCGCCCCCTCTTCCTGCCAGAGGGCAAGCCTGTGGGGGCTTGTTAGTTGAAGCTCATCGAGATAATCCTTGTCAACAGCAGCAAGCTCGCCATAGCGGCCATCCGCGCAGCTCCAGCCTCCAGCCCCAGTTAGAACCACGGAGCAGACGCTCGCGGGCTCCTTTTCAGGCAGATCATCAGAGTCAGGCTCCAGGCGCTCATCCAGCCGCAAACTGTCATCTTTGACAAGTAGGCGGAAGGACATCCTGGCGCTTTTCTCACCATCGGGACCATAGAGGGTGCGCACACCGCGGATAAGAGCATTTTTACCCTGAGCAGCCAGCCTCTCCCTGCTACCGTAGCCCAGATAAATCTTGGGCATCAGGTAGGCAAGCTCAGGCTGCCCATCTATCTCCTGCGCGCCAGATGCGGAAAGACAGGCCGGGGCGCACAGGAAGCCAAGGAAGGAAATAAAACACCATGCCCAGGCAGCGCAGCGGAGCGCCTGGACCCACAGGCGCGCAGCGGAGCGTCGCAAGAGCGGACGAGGCGACGCAGGAGCCGAGGGAGCGATTACAATCAGTATCCCCTGGAATGTGGCAGGCGCAGTCACTGGGCAGCTGCCGGCTGGAGGCTGCCCCTTGAGCCGGGAAGCTCGACCGGGGCAAGCGATGTTGCCAGAGTGTGGATCTTGAGGAGCTGCTCCCAGAGCTCGCCAACCTGGGCAAGCGGCACTTGATTTGGCCCGTCTGAAAGCGCGCTGTCGGGATCCGGATGCACCTCCATGAAGACCCCGTCACAGCCGGCAGCCACCGCCGCGCGCGCCAGCGTGGGCACATACTGGCGCTGTCCACTGGATACACCGCCGCCGCCGCCGGGCAGTTGGACGCTGTGAGTCGCATCGAAGACAATCGGGTGCCCGGCACCTCTTATGATAGGGAAGGAGCGATAGTCGACCACCAGATTGTTGTAACCAAATGTGGTTCCACGCTCGGTGATGAAGACCTTATCATTGCCTGATTCGATCGCCTTGGCAGCGCTCCTCAAGACCTCCTCGGGGGAGACGAACTGCCCCTTCTTGATGTTTACTGCCTGTCGGGTTCGGGCTGCTGCCACAATGAGATCCGTCTGGCGGCAGAGAAAGGCAGGGATCTGGAGGACATCAAGGACCGCACCTGCCCGCTTGCACTGCCCGGGCTCATGTACATCGGAGAGAACCGGCAACCCAAGCTTTCGCTTTATCTGCGCAAGCATCTCCAAACCAGCATCGAGCCCGGGGCCGCGAAAGGACGAAAGCGATGTGCGGTTGGCCTTGTCGAAGGAAGACTTGAAGACAAGACCGACCCCCAGGCGGATGCTTATCTCTTTTAGCGCTTGCGCCGTATGGTAGGTGAGCTCCCAGGACTCAATGACACATGGTCCAGCGATAAAAAAAAGCGGCTTGCCAACCCCGATCTCGATTTGATCGACCTTAAAAGTCATCTCCACTCCTGCCGGCAGCTCTACTATCGGCAACGTCTAGATCTTAACGCACCTCGACTCCGGTCGAGAATGGTAGCTCAGCCTTGCGAAATCGGCACATGTGATTGCCGGTCAGTCAACGGGGGCCGAGATCCCTTACCAGCCGGTAAACTGTGTGACCCGCCCGCTGACTGACCGGCATGACCAGCCCCACGCGTATCGCTTCTGCCAGGTGGGGGCGCAGATTGCGAATAATGCGAATCTTGCGTGGACCGCCAGCCATCTCGGGCAGCGTCATACCAAGGGGATTTCTCTCCAGGAGCTTCACCACCCTGTTAGGGCGTTTTCCTTCCCAGTGTGTCCGGGCTTGAGTCTCAGAAACTCTGCCTTCTGAACCGCTGCCTGTATCTGTCATCGGCCACTCCTGTAAGAAGATAAGTTACGGTTTGGCGCCAGCTTGTAGCCTGAGCTGCCAGCATTTTGATATCAATATAGCTAATTTCACCGCTTCTGGATCGGCCAGAGGTTACGTATCAATAAGGGTTGAGAATACGTTGAGCGTAGGCTCCTTCGTTTTAATGCTCCACAGCCACCTGCCTTTCTACAGAAAGGCAGGGATGTGGCCTTTCGGGGAAGAGAGCCTTTTTGAGTGCATGGCCGAGAGCTACATACCGCTTCTCAACATGATCGAGGATCTCCACGGCGAGGGGATAGAGACCAGAATAACTGTTGGCATAACCCCGATTCTCGCCGAGCAGATCGCAGACAAGCACCTGAATGAAGGCTTTTGTCAGTTCCTGAAGCGCCGGATCGATGCGGCCCAGGCAGACATAATCCGCTTCAGTCCGGCAGGGGAGACACCGGACCCGCAGCTCTTCCACCTGGCTCGTTTCCACAGGCGCTGGTTCGAGCAAACCCTCGATGATTACCGTCACCGCTGGGGTAGCGATCTACTGGCAGGCTTTCGCCGCCTTCAGGACCTGAAGACAATTGAGATGACTACCTGCCTGGCCACGCACTGCTTCGCGCCGCTGGCCGCCAGGGAATCCTCTATCCGCTGCCAGTTTAAAACCGCCCTTGAGTCCCACCTGCGCCACTTCGGCAAGCGCCCAGAGGGAATCTGGCTGCCGGAATGCGCTTACCGTCCCGGCCTCGAGAAGTGGGTTCACGACTTCGGGCTCACTTATTTCTTCACCGACTCCCTCGCCATCAAAGGTGGTACCAGCACCAAGCTGAGACGCGACTTCGGACCCTACGGCACCATCTCCGAAATCCCGGTCATCTCCAGGGCTGAGACCGGACTCGACACCTTTGAGGCTTATTACCTGAAAGACTATCCTGTAGCCGTAATGGGACGCCACGAGGAGGCAGGCTTCCAGGTCTGGTCAGCAGAGCATGGCTACCCGGGAGACGGCAACTACAGAGAATTCCACAAAAAAGATGATGTATCCGGGCTTCACTACTGGCGTCTTACTTCTAAATCTACCGATCTTGCCAGCAAGGCTCTTTACAATCCGGAAGCTACAGCGGCAAGAATCAGAGAAAATTCCGATCATTACGTCGGGCTGGTCCAACGCA
>CAYPBX010000055.1:1643-9874 GCA_964409075.1 uncultured Candidatus Obscuribacterales bacterium | reverse complement strand
CAGCCTGTCATAAGGCAGCGGGGCGAAAGCAAAATCAAGGCAGCGAAAAGCCGCATGCTGGTCACCTCGGGCAGCGACAGCTTGACTGTCTTGCGCCATGACTCCGGCGGCGAGCTCAGGAAGCCGGGCCGTCACGCCCTGGACATCCAGGCGCCTGAGCGTGACAGACACGGCCTGCCCGGGGCTGCCAACTGTAACCGTGGCCGTGCCTGCCAGAGGCGCTGCCTCTTTGAGTGTTAGAGAATTGCTGAGCCAGAGGCGAAAAGACTCCTGCTCCTGTCCCTGGTCATCGATAAAGATACCCAGGTAATCCCTGGCCCTGGTCATAGCTACGTAGAGGAGCCGCTTGCGTTCTGCAATCGACAGACGCTTCTCAATCTGGCTTGCCACCAGGAAGGATGCTGGCTTCTCCTCCTCATTGCCTGAAGACGCATCGAAGGCTATTCCATATCGATCATTTATTAGTAGATCACGGTCGGACCTGGTAGCCCGGGCGGCAAGCGCAGGAAGCGCGACCGCTGGGAACTCCAGCCCTTTGGCTGCATGAATGGTCATGAGCCTCACGCAGCTGCCTGCCCCCAGGGGCGCAGCAGACTCCTTCACCCCCAGCTTACGCATCTGCTTGAGCAGTTGCGTAAGATCGCTCAAATCCAGATGCCGCCAGCGATCGACAAGCCAGAGAAGTTTCCAGAGGTTGCGGCTGCGCTGCCTGCCATGGGGCAGCCCGGCAAGAACCGTATCGTAATTAGTTTTGGCCAGAGCCAGGCGTATCAGCTCGCAGGCAGGCTTGAGACGAGACTCGGCAAGCAGCTCCTTCAAAATGCTCCGGGCCCTGGCAACGAGCTGCCCGGCAGCCCCATCCGCCCAGCAGGCATCAGTAAGGGATGCCCACAAGGACCCTGGCCGCCCGGCCGCCAGGCTGTGCAGGAGATCGTCCGCCAGGGCGAACATGGGCGAGCGCAGAACACCGGCAAGTGCATGATCATCGACAGGAGAGACCAGAAAGGCAAGCAGGTTCTCCATGTCGTAAATCTCCTGCTGCTCCAGAAATCTTCTTCCGCCTGTAGTCACATAGGGGAGCCCATACGAGATAAGCGCCTGCTCCAGGAGCGCAAAGTCTTCGCTCTTCTGAACCAGAATGGCAAAATCATCCAGGCGTATCTGCCTTTTCGAGTTACTCTCCTTGTCAAAGACAGGTGAGCGCGCCTCAATGAGCTCCAGAATCCAGGCCACAACAGCCTGAGCCTCGATACGTCTCAAATCCAGAGACTCGCCTGCCTCCCTTTTGTCGGCAGGATTGAAGAGCACCACCTCAACAAAAGCGCCATCCTCATCATCTCTTACCGCCTGGAGAGCCTGATGGCGGGCAGTGAAGTCGAAGGCAGGATTATCAGCAAACAGGCTGGCAGAGATTGAATTGACAAAGGCAACCAGGCCAGGGCGGCTGCGGAAAGAGCGCGTCAGCTCACAGCAGAGAGACTCTCCCGCCAGAGGCAGGGATCTGCCTGCCGGCACCACGCGGTCCTGCATCATCCCTCTCCAGCGGTTGAAGGTGGCAATGTCGGCACCCTGAAAGCTATAGATAGACTGCTTGTCGTCGCCGATGAGAAAGAGCCTCGCCTTCGCCCCGGCAAGGCAGGCGATAATCTCGGCCTGCAGGTCGTTGGTGTCCTGAAATTCATCGACAAGCACGGCAGCGATACGCTCGTTGTAGTAGCGCCGCGCCTGCGATTCAGGATTGCTGAGCAAGGAGTGGCACTTTAGAATCAGATCGTCGAAGTCCAGCCCGCGCGCCGCCTGCTTTTCCGCTTCATATCTGTCCTGTGCCTGGCGATAAATGCCGGTGAGGCTTGCCAGGCAGCCGTAGGCCAACCTGTCCTTATCATTGAGCGTATCAGGAACATCTTTGACAAGCCGCCCGGCCACATCGCGGACAGTCTTGAGCGCATCCCTCATCTCCTTGAAGCGCTCTGAGATCCTCCCACCGGAAAGCCTTATCTCCGCCAGCGCGCAGGCGGCAGCAAAGCGCTCTTTGATATCGCCTGCGCTATCGAAGAGGGCTGGCGCGCAGCCAATGGCCAACTGAGCTGCCCTCGCCAGGCTGTCAGGCGCGGATGCGCCTGGCATTCCCTCGAGGCAGCGCAGAGCCGACAACCAGTCTACATCGGCTGTCAGCTCCGCCAGGAGCTGCCTTTGATAATCCGCCAGTTGCGCCTGCCAGCGATCTGCCCAAGAGGGGAAATCGGTGTCCGGCATCGCTGCCAGGGCATCTCTCAAAGAGGCACCGGCGCGGATCATGCTTGATACCACAGCGATAATCTGCTCGGCAGGAAAGCTCGAAAGAAGCGGGTCTGTGCCGCCAGCATCGCTGGACCAGGCGGCAGCCAGCGCCGCCTCGACACTGCGCCTGACAAAATCTGCAGCTGCCACCTCATCGAGGATCTCAAAGCGGGGATCAACCCCAGATTCGGCAGGAAAGCTCTTCAGGATCGATTCGCACAGAGAATGAATAGTGCCGATGCGCGCTCCTTCCACGTCCTGCCTGAAGCTCTCCCAGCGCTGGCTCTCGTTGCCCCCGGCCGACTGCCTGGCCATCTCCTCCATGCGCGCCTTCAATCTGGACTTCATCTCCCTGGCTGCCCTGGTTGTATATGTCACCGCCACCACATCCTCTACGGAGGCTTCAGGATTCAAGCGGAGAATGGCAAGATAGCGCTCCACAAGAACGTGCGTCTTGCCTGAGCCGGCACCGGCACAGACGAGAACATGACGGTCCGTCGCCGCCACTGCCTTCTCCTGCTCTTGAGTGAGCCTACTCATTTGTAATCGCTCCCTCGGCTCCTGCGTCGCCTCGTCCGCTCTTGCCCCGCTCGTCTACAGATTCCTGGGCCGGAACCTTCCGCCTCGCTGACTGAGCGCGGGATTCATCGGTTTTGCCCTGCGCTTGTACTTGCTCGCGGATGCGGCAGATTCTCACCTGGGGGCATGTCTTGCACAAGCCGGGTTTAGAGGGGCTGAGCGTGAAACGTCCTGCCTTTACACCAGCAACTATCTGCCCGACTTTGGCGACAGCCTTATCCAGCGCCTCCTGGATCTCAGCGGAGCTGCCCTCAATTCTGCCTGTAGGCTGCCCGGTCAGCACGCTCAAATAGCAGGCTGAGGTCGCCCGGCCCCCTGGCGCTATAGACTGCTCAACAGCAAGCATATAAAGCGGGAGCTGTAGATTTCGCCCCTGCTCGACATCCCTGGCAGATATGCTGGCGGTGGAAGCCTTATAGTCTATGACACGAAAGATACCGCCTTTATCGCCAGCCTCCCCAGAAGCGCTGTCAAGCCTGTCAATCTGGCCGCGCAGCCTCACCTTGCCGCCTGCAGCAGCAATCACAAGCTCAGGGTAAGAGTCATGATCATTGAAACCAAACTTGGCCTCGCAACTAAACACGCTAAAGCGCCCACCTTCCTTTTCAAAGCGGGCAATCTCGCTTTGCAGAAATCTCTTAAGGCGCAAGTGAATCTCCTGCTTTTCGCTCTCCCAGAACTCCCCGGGAGTAAAATCCTCTTCAGAGGCAAGCCGGCTGAAGGCCTCCTCAGTTGCTGCCTTTAGCATAAGATGCAGTTGGGCAGCTTCTCTGGGCTCAAGAGCCAGCCTGTGGCAGGCGACCTGCTTGTAAAACAGCTCCAGCGCCTTGTGGTACAACTGCCCGGCAAGCCGGCCATTCAAGCCTGCTGTCGCCTCATCCCTCGGCTTCAGCTTAAGAATACGCGTGGCCCAGTAACGGAAAGGGCATAAGGCGTAATCGGACAGAGCGCTTGCGCTCCACGTCTCCGGAGCCGGCACATCGATTTGCCCTTTGCCAACGGCAGCGCAAAGGTAGCCGTTCAAGGCAGATTCAAGCTCGGCCATCCGCTGCCTGCCGGCGGCAACCGCCTGCTTGAGATCACAAGCGATAAGCGCCCGGTCAAACTCATCAATTTCGGCAAGCTCCCGGCCGTGCCAGAGGAGGCCGCCAGCCAGGTCCGCCAGGGATAACGGTCGCTCCAAGGCCTGTGCATAAGGCTCGATACGGCTGAACGCCTCTCCTTGATCCTGGCTGTCGGACAGGAGGTGAGGCGTGAGCTCTTCGCCCTTCATATCGTAACGGGGAAAGGATATGCAAACTGTCTGGCGCGCCAGCGCTCTTACCTCCTGGAAGAGAGCTTCCTCAAAGCCAGGGTGAAATCTTGGATTATCCAGCTCCACACCCAACAGGCGCCAGGCAAGCATCTCTTCACCGCTGACAAGCCCCAGACGCAGAGGGGAAGCCGGAAACTCCCCCTCCACCGCACCAGCAATAAAGACATAATCAAAAGACCGCCCCGGTGCCAGCTCGGCACCGCATACGGTGATAAAGTGCAGGCTACCGCCATCGGTGGCATCTCCCCAAGACCGGGAGCGACGGGGATTGGGATAGCCAGTCGACTTAAGCGCATCCTCAAACCGCCTGCAGAAGGTCTCATAGGAGATCGGCGCCGCTTTGGGCAGGCTACCTGATGCCAGCATGTCACGCACGATCAGGCGAATCTGACCCAGAGCCAGAGCCGGATCATAATCATCACTGGAATGAGTTTCTGTCCATTCAAGCAGGCTTTCAATCAGGTTCTCCAGCCAGATCAGGAACTCCCTTACAAAAGCCCTGTCGGCAGGCGGTCGGACCAGCCGAAAGAACGCCGACAGCGCTGCCTGAAGGTGCTCCTCCCCTGCTGTCGTCTGCTCCCAGCGCATCTGTCCTGCCACCAGAGAATGCTCCCAGGAGAGCCGATCGAGGCGGTCCACATCACAAGGATCAAGTCCGACAACATCCTGGCGCAGGAAGGGTGAGCGCAGGCAGGCAATAACATCCCGGCGCGGAAAATCGTTCGGGTGGAGTTTCATCAATCTGAGCAAGAGCCTGGCAAAGGGCAGCTCAACCAGATTGAGACTGTCATCGACGAAGTAAGGCAGACGGGCCTCAGTAAAGGCTGCCCGCACAGGCTCCCGATAAGGCTTGATATCCCGGACCACCACTAAAATCTCGCTGGGCAAAGCCTTTCTGTCCATGAGCAGCTGCCGGGCCTGGCGCGCAACTTCCCTCATCTCCTCGAAACGATCAAGTGCCGAGAACCGGGAGATCTCAAGGGCTTTATGCCGGTCTCCCGGCTGACATATTGTCGTCTTCTCCGGGCGCAATATTTTTTTTAAAAGCCTCCAGCTAGATTCCTTCCAGCAATATTCAGCAGGACAGCTATCAAGGTGGGCCGGAAAATCAAAGAGGACTTTTGCCTGCCGGCAGAGACTGGCAAGCGCTTCAATGAACTCCAGCTGCAGACAACTGAAACGATCGAAACCTTCCACCGCCAGAAGTCCAGGTCGAGCGGCAGCAAGATCTCCCCTGACGAGACAGTTGCGCGCTTCAAAGGCCAGCTGACGCCGATCTAGATAGCCGGTTTCTCTCAATGCCTGCCAGTAACGCTGGTAGACATTGGCCAGTTCCAGATATCGGCTGCCGGCGGAAGCAGCCTGACGCAGGCTGGCAAGCACGCTTGCCGGGCTGGCAGCGGCGCGCTCAAACTCATCGATCAGCTCAAGAACGGCCCTGGCCGTCCCAGGCAGGCTATATATTGAAGCCAGGCTCTTGAGCTGTCCTTCTACATGCAGATCATCCAGGACTGAACCGACAATTTCTGCACGCAGCCGGTCGGGAAGGACTCTCCCGGAATGGCCTGCCTCCTCGAGCACCGCCAGGCAGGCTTGATCGAAGTGCATGATCCTGAGCCCGAAGACCCCGGCAGGTCCGGCTCCTTCCTTGTGGTCCTGCCGCAGCCTCTCGCCAATGCACTCTTCAAAAGTGAGCCTGACTCTGTGCGATGGCACAATCACAGTCACGCTCGCGAGAGGCGATGCGCGCTTTAAGGCAAGAATCTCGTCGATCAGCCGCCTGGTTTTGCCGCCCCGGTAAGGACCGACAACCAGCTCAATATCTCTTGACCTGCCGGAGAGCATGCAGATGCAAACAAATCAGCCACAGGAACAGCACCATCTTACCCAGGCAGCCGCCTGGCGTCGAATTAACAGCTTTACAGGCCTCCCGGCCTCCAGGCAGACAGGTACGCCTCGACACTCTGTCTTTTTGTAATCGCTCCCTCGGCTCCTGCGTCGCCGGTCCGCTCTTGCCCCGCTCGTCTACAGATTCCTGGGCCGGAACCTTCCGCCTCGCTGACTGAGCGCGGGATTCACAGGAAAGCGCTCTACTGGCTACTGCAGCCATGCTCCAGCCTGACCGGCCCGATCACCAGGGATAGCTGCCCGCGAGAATCTCCTGGATGGGCATCTAAGGCTTCAGCCTCCTCAAGCAGATGAATGAATTCCTTAAACTGAATGCGCAGCATGCGCCTCATATCGCAGGAAAGCTCACTTATACAGCAAGTGGCCTCCGGCAGGACATCCTGCTCCCAATAGTTATTGCCGCACCTGTAATTGCAAGTCATAGCCGGTAAGCATCCTTGAGCGCGGCAGCATGGAATATCGTATTACTCCATGCAACCGCAACGATAGACGCATCTTCAAGCATAGTTGTTCCGGCTCGCACTTGCGCCCAGATATACTCCAGACAAAACTCGGGGTATTTCCCGATTCAAAAACGTACCCGTCGAGATTCGAACTCGAGACCTTCGGCTTCGGAGACCGACGCTCTATCCAGCTGAGCTACGGGTACATGCGCCCAATTATAGACAAATGCACCGGACGTGATAAGGGGAGACAAGCGGAGCAGGAGTCCACGAGCTGGCGAAGCCAGGCAGGGAGCGCTTATAAACTAACCAACAATCCAAGGTTGCTTAACCAGCTCCTCCAGAGCCTCGACATTATGGATGGTGACCCGCTTGGACTCGATTTCAATCCACCTGCTCGTGCGGAACTTATTGAGCACCTGCGTGACCGTCACCCTTGATGAGCCGACCAGATTTGCAATCTCCTGGTGCGTGAGCCTAAGCTCCACCCTGATACCGTTGGGAGTGACCTTGCCGTGGTTCTCGGCCAGGCTGAGCAGGAGCCTGGCTACCCGGCTGGGGACCGGGCGGAAGACCAGATCCTCAATGCGGGCCTGCGCTTGCTTTAACCTTACCCCGACCACCTGGATAAGCCTCATGCCAAACTCAGGATTATCGCGAATCAAGCTCTCGAAGGCATCGCGTCCAATCTGATAGAGCCTGGAGTCCTCCACAGCCTCAGCATAGCTGTCATGCTCACCGGTCTCCCAGGTCGCCTCACCAATCAGATCGCCGGGGCCCAGAAGGGCAAGTATAACGGTCTTGCCTTCCGGAGACAGCCTGGTGAGCCTGATGCGGCCCTTTTCAATAAAATAGATTGAATCGCAGGGCGCGCCGGGAGCAAAGAGAAGATGATTGCGCGGCACCTCCAGCTCCTCAATGACTCCAAGAAGCCTTGCCATTTCAACCGGGTTGAAGCACTCGAATATCTCGCTTTGCTTAAGGGCAAATAGCTTCTGGGCCGATCGCATCACAGGCTCGAAATCTCCTTGGACCGTACCGGGCTTGACTCTTAAAGACTTTTGTTAGCCATTGAACCCTTGGCAAACGTCAGCCGTATATATTGCAGACAGGGGGCAGAAAAATGTTGGACACCAACATATTTATACCCAGGGGGCTAGCTATGAAACCGTTCCATATATACGGCCTGGCGCAGAGCTACTTTTAATTCGCCCCCTGCGCCAGACAGCTATAATTGCCCGGTGGGTCCAGAAATCTTGTAGCTGCACAGCTATCTTGCCTGTAGGGCAGCGCTTGCTCTCTTAGCTGAGGCTTGCTTCCTGCCAGAGCAAGACAATGGAGGAGATCAGCTCATGGCAACAGGCACAAAGACAAGAGTCGCCGGCAAAAGCTCAGCCGAGAGCGCAAGCAGTCAGGACACAGCGTCACTAAAGGCAGAGGAGACACCGACAAACGGCAGTCGGCGCAATCCAACCCCCGAGCGGCTCAAAGCCCTGGGCATGACTATGGATGCCATCAGAAAGCAGTATGGGGAAGGGTCGATCATGCGCCTGGGTGAGACGCACAGAACCACTATCGACTCGATACCAACAGGCGCGCTATCGCTGGATGTTGCGCTTGGCATAGGCGGCCTGCCTCGCGGCCGGGTAGTTGAGATATATGGCCCGGAAGCCTCCGGCAAATCGACTTTGGCTCAGCATGTGGCT
>CAYPBX010000055.1:0-1633 GCA_964409075.1 uncultured Candidatus Obscuribacterales bacterium | reverse complement strand
GGCAGGCAGGATTGCTGCCATAGTCGATGCCGAGCACGCCATGGATTCTAACTATGCAGCAGCCTTGGGAGTCAACGTTGATGAGCTTTTGATCTCGCAACCAGACACCGGCGAGCAGGCTCTCGAGATCACAGAGCAGCTGGTAAGGTCTGCTGCTGTCGATCTGGTCATTGTCGACTCGGTCGCAGCGCTGGTGCCAAAAGCAGAGATCGAAGGCGAGATGGGCGACTCGCTTCCAGGGCTGCAGGCGCGGCTTATGAGCCAGGCGCTCAGGAAGCTCACCGGTGTGGTCAGCAAGACACGCACAATCGTCATCTTCATCAACCAGCTGCGCCAGAAGATTGGCGTCATGTACGGTAACCCGGAGACGACAACAGGCGGAAACGCCCTCAAGTTCTACGCCTCGGTTCGCCTGGACATACGCCGCATAGAGACCTTGAAGAAAGACGGAAAGGAATACGGCAACCGCGTCCGCGTCAAGGTTGTAAAAAACAAGCTCGCTCCGCCTTTCCGGACAGCTGAGTTTGACATTGTTTACGGGCAGGGCATCAACTCGGTAGGCTGTACGGTGGATATGGCCGTAGAGCTCGATATCATCAAGCGGTCCGGCTCCTGGTTCTCTTACAAAGATGAGCGTATCGGCCAGGGCCGTGATGCGGCCAAACAGTTTATCGAATCCAACAGCCAGCTTCTATCCGAGATTGAAGCCCGAGTGAAAGAGGAGCTTGCCAGCCGGCAGCTTACCGCCTGAAGGCACAGGTGAATGGCGACGGCAGCAGGCAGAAAGCATAAATCAACAGCCGGGCAGAGGCACCATTCGCCTCTGTCCTGGCAAGGAAAGCTTACCCTCAGCCTGGCGCTACCTGCCCTTTGTGGAGCGCTCCTGGGTTTGAGCGCGCCAGGATTGGATCAGTGGTATCTGGCATGGTTAGGCTTGGCACCACTCCTTATACTGGTCACGTCGGCAGTCACCTTCAAAGAGGCAGTCCTGAAGGCATTTATCTTCGGCCTCTCCTACAATCTCATTTACTTGAACTGGTACCTGGGCCTTCACCCGCTCACCTGGCTCGGCTTCGGCTTGTGGCAGAGCCTTGCGCTTGCCTGGGTTGCCTGGATAATCGTCTCCGCTCATCAGGCCCTTATCATCACTTGCGCTGCAGCGCTCATACGCATACTGCCGCTCAAAGCCGGCTTCCTGCCCGGACGCTCAGGCGGGCGCTTCTGCGCCCCGGCCAATCTTGCTATTCCGCTTATCTGGATTGCAGTAACAAACAAGATCGGCAATGCTCCTGATCTACTGGGCGTACCCTGGTCGATGCTCGAGTACAGCCAGTACAAAATACTGCCTATCCTGCAGCTATGCAGTATCACAGGCGGTATCGGTCTCTCATTTCTGATTGTTTGTGCCAATACAACTGCCGCTGAGCTTCTTGCTACCGTATCGCGCGGCTACCGCTTGACCGCGCTGGCGGCCGCCTCGCCGGGAGTAGCCTGCCGGCATCTGTTGACCGTTGCCCTTCTCATCTCAATCGCATACTCATGGGGCCAGCACCGTTTGAGTGCAGCCTCCGGGCAGACCGACACGACCATCGCCGTCCTGCAGCCAAATGTCAATATAGAGATGCAGAAAAGT
>CAYPBX010000054.1:0-9885 GCA_964409075.1 uncultured Candidatus Obscuribacterales bacterium | reverse complement strand
CAATCGCTGCCTTTGTTCTTGCATTCCCCAATTATCTGCCAGAGGGAAGGTACCTCCTTTTGACCGGTACCGTAAGTTATGTTGATGATCTGCTTAAGCGATGGCACCTGTTGGCTTATTTTCTGTGCTGCATCCAGGAATTGATCGGAGGCGAGCAGGACTTTTGGCTGGCACTCAACGATTGCCGGTAATAGATCCAACAGAGTTAACTTTGCATCCAAGGGCACTACAACTGCACCAGCCCGCAGAACTGCCAAAAAAGCCATACCCCAACCAGGGCCTGACTCTGAGAGGATTGCTACGCGGTCATTCTTGACTACTCCTAACTTCTCCAGATAGAGGGCCAAGCAACTGACTGCCTGTTCGATCTCGGCGAAGCTAAGACAGCGCCACGAGCTGTACTCAAACCAGGCAAGCGCCGCGCTGCCCCCAACGGTTTTGGTCTCCCACTCCATGCTAGACAGCATATCGCAATCCGACATGACCGATGACTGATATCGGCTGTCTGCTCTGAGAGCAACCTCAGTAACCATAAAACCCCAGCCTGCCTGCTGCCAGTCAAACGATCTGCTATGGGCTTCTCGCTTAAATATTAGAACGTGTTTGTTCGTCTAAGTCCTGGCTTATGACAGTTTTTCAGCTGTCCAGTCGGGCCCAGGTCCATATCGATATTAATGGGGCAGTCGAAAGCGCCTTCGGAAACCCTGGATTCCAGACTGAGTAGGTAAGGCTAGGGTCCTCCAGGCGGTGCCAGCGATAGCTTGACGATCGGATAGGTGTAGTCACGGCTGAACGTATGACTCCCGGAAAAGTTAACAACACCGAGAAAATCAAGCGGTATCGGTACGGTGGCATCCACGGCAACTCTTACGGTGACAAACGGTGTAACGCCGGCTGGCGGATCGCCACCGAAGTCCTGATAGTTGATATTGACCAGTCGTGGCGGATTGAAGTTGTCGCCGTCAGCCCAGTGGGCAGCTATTGCTGCTTCTGCCAGGTTCGTGGCTGTAGCAAGGTCTCTGCCTTCCCCGGCTGCTCGAGCTGCGTCTCTGCAGGCCCTTTCCGCTATCGAGGCTCCCAGCACTAGGTATACAATGTCGATGGCGAAAAATACCAGAAGGATCATTATGCCTGCTGTTACAGCAATTTCGATTGTGCCGTGTCCGCATCCGGATCGTCTGGTTTTAGGTTTCACAACTCTACCCTCGCTATGTTTTCTGTGTTTGGCCTTCTGAGCTAATGCTAACGATCACTTTACGATCTCAACGAGATGGCGGGCAATCAGCTCGAAGGTCTTGCGCAGCTGAGCTGAGCTAGTCACCAGGAAGAATTTTCCGCCATGACCGGCGATGGCTGCAATCCCACCTGTTGATGGATTTGGATCAGTATCATTTAAGACCGCCTGTTGTCCAGGGATTACTGCTGGCGATTGAGCCAGACCGATTGTATAAATTGGAATGCCGGCGTCCCTGGCTCTCACGGCTGCTGCGCGTGCTGCAGCTTCCGCTGCTGAGCTTGGGCTGGGAACGGTAGGCCGACCGTCGGTAAAGAGGACGATGGCTTTCTTGGCTGTTGGACGTGACTTGCTGTTCATCATGTCCACAGCTCTATCGAGGGCAGCACCAATATTGGTGCCACCTTCGCCAACGGTAGTTGGAACCCTGCTCTGGATTTCGGTAAGGTTAGTTTGACCTACTACTGGATCGAGCTCGACCATGGGCAGCGGGTTCTGAACTGTGCCCGGTGCAGTATAGGACCAGCTTATCTTATACTTGGCGCTGTCGGTATCATTAGGATTTGTGCCAATGTTCGACTGGAAGGCGACAAAGCCGAAGTGGGCATCGGTGTTGATGTCCATTATGGTGAAGAAATCGTTTGCAGCCCGTTGCGCTTCTCCTAGCGGGCTGACGGCGTTGCGAGCAGCCTGAAAGTATGCGGCCTGATACCCTGCCTTGGGGGTAACAGGCACATTTGTCATTGCGCTTGCCGATACGCTCGCGTTCTCGAGATTGCCGCGTGCAGCCTCGAGCAGCGTTCCGGCATCGGGAAAGGAAAAGGAGCCTAATCCTGTGGTAACGGTCATGCCACCAAAAACCGTGTTCCCATCTATGTTAACAACGAGGTCTGTGTAGTCACCGGCAGGTCCAGGTCCAGCTGGGGCGGGCGCTCCAGTGTTGGTACCCCGGCGGGCAGGGCTGAATCTGAGCCCGTTGAGAAAAGCGGTGTAAAGGTTCTGAGGTGGAAGAGCATTGATGAATGTGCCATCAGACGGGGCGTTGACCAGGTCGCGTATCATTCCCTGAGCTGCACCGCCTTTAGATATGTTGTACTGGGTAACGCCCCCAACCCTCTCACGCCTTAAAAAGGTAACCGGTGTCTGATCGTCGATAGATCCGGAGATATCGAAGCACATTGCTATATCAAGATCCGGGACCCCTGCCTCGGACTGAGCATAGATGTTTTCTTTTCCGAATTTAAGGAAGGCTCCAGTTGCAGCGCTCAGCCCGTAAGCTGACGATACCCGCACTATGCTGCCTAACGGGTTGCCTAGCGGTACCGCGGCGCCAGTGGCAGGATTAATGAACTCGACGAAGATCTCGCCCTTATCGGCTCCCGGGTTACCGCCGGCAGCAGCTGCCAGTGTTGCCGATGTTAAATTCACGCTTACGATGTTGTTCTGGCGAAAGGCATCAAGGGCTGTATCTCTGGCGTTCTGGTGAGCCACCAGAGGGTCGAGATGATCTGAGCCTGCTAGAGCAGATGCTCCAGCAAGGGCTGATGCGTCTGTTGCTGCGCGCAGCTGATCGTGAGCCACGGTCAGACGCGTCAGCTCGAAGCCAAAGAGACCGATCGACCCGAGAATGAAAAGCGCGACAAGAATGACAATGATTGAGATTGCCTGCCCGGTTTCGCGCCGAGGGCAACGAGCAGTTTGTGCGCTTTGCCTTAAATTTATTGGAAAATGAAAGTCAAAATTTCTCGTAAACATGACTCATACCCTCTATTTATCCAGCCCCTCCGCTACCTCGCAAAATTCTCTTGCCACAGCCCTTAGTTGAATTGGAGCTGTGAGACCGGGAACTCCACCAAATATGCTGGTTAAGTTGGATCCAAGTGGCTCTATGTTGGCAGTTGCCTGAACCTCGATGTGATAAAGGAACTGCGCTTCATCAGCCGGGCTTGTCAGCTTGGTGCTCTGTCTGGTTGTAACTCTTGTGCCCAGGTCAGTCATGGCGATGTTGGTGACTAAGCCAACCAGCGTGACGCCGCCTAGCCCTGCTACTGCGCTCGTCACTCTGTTATATGCTGTATTTTTGGCAGACAGCCTTGTCGGTGTAAGATTGGCATCAAAACTGCGTGCCTTTGCGGCAGCGGCGGCTGCCTGCCGAACGGCGTTGTGAAAGAGTGAGCTTCTAATCCCTATGCCTGCCAACGAGATAAGCGGCAGGGAGAGCACCAGGAAAACTACAAAGAAGACAAGCGGGGCTTCACTTATGAATGAGCCGCTTGCCCGGCGCCTGTAACCTGCTCTCAGGCCGGGCCAGGCGATTAATGCTGTTGAAAATGTTTGCATAGCAACGTAAGCCAGCTGCTGGCATGCTTGTTGCCGTCAGGATCACAGGTTGTAGGCTTTGACTTAAGAAAAGGCTGTCTCTGCCTCAGGCTTAAGATAAATCAGGCAAGCTTGCTCTCCGATTACAAGCCGTCAATCTTGGATTTACTGGTCTCCTTCCGCAAGCCAAGCACCCCTTAGCTCCTCCCCCGAATCGACTGAGTAGTAAATTAGACAGCGTTAATTATCTGGCTGCCGATAGTGGATGTCAAGTTAAATCTTGCCTGTCAACCAGGCGATACGGGTAGACTGGAGGATCCGTTGGCAGCGGCATCTGTGCAAGTCGGGATCGCCTCTCCGGTGGTCGCTATCTGCAAGGACTCTTATTACGCGGGGTGTCCGTCGATTCTTGTTGCTGCAATTGGGTAAGAATTCATTAAGTAAGCGAGCTCCAGGTTATCTGCTGGTGAGCAGGAAGCCGACGAGCGGCTGAGCCAGGCTCGGTGCTGGAACGTGGTAGAAGGAAGCGGCTATATAGAAGAAGGACTGCCGGGATGCACCGGTAGCGATGATAGCCAGCAGAATGCCCCATCGCTCGTCTCCGGTGAGATCCTCAAGGAGCACGGCGGATTGAGGGATGCTCTCGAGTTTCTTCTGCCCTTCGCGGATATAAGTCATGGTGTCCTGTTTGTCTTCTCGAAAAAGTTCAAAGGACAGATTGCTGTCGCCGGAGGCAGCACAATCGTCGCTGCCCGTGACGAGCGCACAGGCACCACTGGTCTGGCGGCGCTGAAGGCGATTCTGGCATATACCCGGGGTTTCTATGCTTTCAGGCAAGTGGATGCGGAGGTGCTGGCAGAGTTCGGACCGGCTCTGGAGATTCCGATTGCAGACCTTGTTGATGCTCCGGTGGGCAAGGAGGCGGGCGTCTGGGCAGAGGAATCGCTTCTTGCCCGCCTGGAGAGGATTGTACCGGGCGGGGCGCTTGCGGCAGGCACTGCAGAACTGTCTGCCGGGAGCAAAGATGCTACTGGGGCGAGACGATTTGCCAGACAGTTGGGAGAAGGCAGGCTCTATATAAAGGTGTCGGCTCCAGTGCCGGCACCCGCTGCCATCGATATGGCATCGCTGCCGATTGACCGGCTTTTCGAGGCTGAAAGTGTAGCCGACGTGCCGGAATTGGGCGCCGTGGCAGTTCCGGTCGCATCCGCGCCTGCAGTTGCTGAACCGGCGGCTCTCGAGTCAGGAGTAGAGGCACCTGCCGAACCGCCGGCTCTCCGGCCAGGGAGCAAGGCAGCCGATGTACGCAATTGGTTTGGGCAACCTGGCTATGTAGAGAAGCTAGACAAGGAGACTGCTTCCCGTTTGCGGGACCGGACAGCCCGCCTATCCTCCGCAATTCCCTCAGTGAATCTGGTTGGCGTGATTGTGCTGGCCCTTGCTGCTGCCCTGGCAGTCGTCGCCTTCCTGCAGTATCGTAATTTTGAACATGGGCAGTTGATTAAAATGGGGAAGGAGTATCTTAAGGAAAAGCATTTTGAGCTGGCCCTTAAGCGCTTTGATGCTGCAGCCCAAATACGCCCTGATAGTGCGGCTGCGCACTACTACAAGGGACTCTCCTTATTGCGGCTGAACAAGCCAGGGCAGGCGGCCCAGCAGTTTGATCGTTGCCTGTCCTTGGATGGTGAGAGGCCGCTGCCCTTCCTTACACGGGCGCAGGCAAATATTGCCCTGGGTGAGTTTGACGGGGCCGTTTCCGATAGCACAAAGGCGCTCGAGTTAGATCCATCGTTAATCAAGGCCTATCTGGTGCGGGCCCGGGGCTACCTTGGCAAGAAGCAAGCAGCGCAGGCGCGCAAGGATCTCGACAAGGTCAATTTGCTCAACTGCCCGCAGGGACTCAAGCTTGAGTATTATGATCTGCTTTGCGATACGCTGGCCGGGGAGGGCAAATATAAGTCTGCTGCCAGGCAACTGACCAAGGTGATTGGTGCTGAGCCTGGGCTGGTATCGGCATACCTGAAGCGAGCTGGTCTTTTTATGCATCTATCACGCTGGGGCGATGCCATAGATGATTACACTCATGCTCTGCGCAGACAGCCCCATGACGGCTCTATTTTTTCCAAGCGGGGCTTGGCCTACAAGCGGGCGGGCAAGCTCCAGCAGGCTATCGCTGATTTCGACAGGGCGCTTACCTATCTGCCAGACTCGATCGAAGCGCTAATGAACCGCGGACGGTGTCATATGGAGCTCCGCAATTTGGGTCAGGCCAAGTATGACTTTGAACGTGTTCTGGCTCTGGACAAAGGCAATGAGGAGGCCGGCAAGATGGTCAAGGAGATAGCCTCAGGGCTGGAGAGGCTACGACATGCTACGACGGCCGTTACTACAGCTTCAGCTAATGATGCTACAGCCGGGCTTCCCGGCGATGCGAAGGAGTTGAGCATGCTGGGATACAACTCAATGAAGGCAGGAAATTACAGGCTTGCGGTCCAGGCCCTTTCCAAGGCGGTAAAGGTTTCGCCTAACGATGCAAACCTCAGGCGCTATCTTGCGCATGCTCTCATCGCATCTGGACAGAGATCCTTCGCTATGCAGCAGTTGAAGGCGCTGCTGTCGCTGGAGCCATCTGCTATCGCGGATCGCGTCAGGCTAGTGAGACTGCTCATGGAGGCTGGCCTCTATCAGGAGGCCATGGCCATCTGCGACGCTGGAGCCCTAATTGGCGGTAGCGAGACGGAACTCGAGGAGCTAAAAAAGGTGCGTGTTCAGGCGGAGATAGAGATGCGTGGACAGATGAATGACTCATCGACCAGCCAACCCACTCCCAGCTGGAAGATTCCTGGGGCATGAGCCGCGACAGCGAGCGGAGCGCTAGGTTACCCGGGCGCGAAGCGCAGCGTAGCGGCAGCGGAGGCGGCAAGGTACGAAGCTGCCGGAGCGATTAAATAAAAGGCACCTGTCCTTGAAAGAACATGGGCACCAGCTTCATTGCTAACCCGAGCTCGCCATCAATGGCCAGCACTCCTGACAGGGCTGCCGTCATGGCGGACATCCTTCCGTCGAGGATAAGCTGCAGGTCCTCGGCACTCACCGAGATGGTGCAATCGGCCGGTTCGCCGTCCAAGCTGCCTTCGTAGGGCAGAAACTCGCAGCGACCATCATTTATCTTAGTCAGCCAGCTACCGCCACCTTGACCGTTGATGGCAATCAGATAGGTGGCGTTCACATCTCTGGCTGCTTCTGGATTAAATCTTTGCTGTAGTTGTTCGATCGTTTGCATTACAGCCACGAAAAATACCCGGTTTGCTGGTTTAATGAGCCTGTTGAGCCGAGAACGGCATGCCTGGCTGATTATATCGCATGAAAATAATAGCTTCTCAAGATGAGGAAAATTTTGTTGAGCGGGCAGGTGAGGCTGCTAAAACCTGGGCATGAAAGATACCTCTATCAGCCACCCTTGTCAAGAATATACAGTCGAGATCGCTATGGACGGCAAGCCGGAAACAGTTTTCAGGAAAGCGCGTTCCCTGAAGCAGGTAGGTAGGACTCTAGAGAGGGTAGCTGCTGAGCTGGGGCTTACGCAGAAGTTGCGCGAGCATACACTGGTGAGCTTGTGGCCGGCTGTGGCAGGCCAAACCTGGTCCTGTAGGAGCCGTGGGCTGTATATCGACAAGCAAGGAAATTTTGTCGTTGCAGTTGCTGATGCTGCCACCGCCCAGGAGCTAAGCCTGATGCGGGCGGCAATTGTCGCAGCTTTGCAGAAGGCCGGAGGCGCTTTAGCTGTCTGCATCAAGGATGTCAGGTTCGATCTGAAGCGATACCATTCTACCGGCAGCGCAGATGCCGGTCGTGGTATGCCTGCTGCCGCTTGCAGGCTGCCGGAGCCGCGGGAGGCCGATCTGGCTCGCATCCGGCTGTCTGAGGCAGAGGCGACGGAGATAGAGAGGCTCAGTTCGACCATCGAGGCGGCTGCTTGTCTCGTGCCTAAAGAGCGTCTAATATCTTTGTTGGAGTCTGAATTGAAACTTAGGCGGTGGAGGCGGGAGAACGGTTATCCGCTTTGCTGCGGATGCGGCATTCCGCTCGCCCTGCCTTCTGCCATGTCGCTGTGCCCTCCATGTCGCAGCTCAGGCTGAGGAGATGGCATCAGGCTGAGCGCTTGTAAATCCTGCATTAGACTGCTGTGGTATCATTAGCTGCTTGCCTCGCGCCTTCAGAAAGAATTGTGTTTTTGTCATTGCTCCTCAGGGATCTCGATACTAAAGCCGGTGCGCAGCTCAGGCTTGTGGTGACGAATTAGCTTATGATCGGTTGTACCTGGAGAGGTTGACCATTGATTCGCCTGCAAAATGTATTTAAGGACTACGGCGGCCGTCCCGCATTGACCAATATCTCGTTGAATGTCGGCCTGGGGGAGTTTGCTTTTCTCGTTGGCTCGTCGGGGGCAGGCAAGTCCACTCTCATGCGGCTTTTGTACAGGGAGGAGAGACCAAGTTCTGGGTCGGTCTTTGTCGGTGGGGTCGATGTGACCAAGCTGCACAAGGGACAGATCCCGCTTCTTCGTCGCCGGTTGGGTATTGTGTTTCAGGACTACAAGCTGCTGCCCAGTCAGACGGTCCTGGATAATGTCGCCTATATCCTGAGAGCACTGGGTGTTGACAGGCGTGACATCGAACGTCGAGTCGGTAGCGCTTTGTGTGTGGTTCACCTGGAGGACAAGGCTGAGGCCTATCCGGCTGAGCTGTCAGGCGGGGAGCAGCAGCGAGTAGGTATTGCTCGGGCTATTGTTAACGGTCCACCTGTGGTATTGGCTGACGAGCCGACCGGGAATCTGGATCCCGAGACATCGCTGGAGATCGTGGATCTGCTGGAGGAGATCAGCGAACGGGGTACCACAGTACTCATTTCTACGCACGATAAGCTGATTGTCAATGCGCTCAGGCGCAGGGTTATCAGCCTGCAGAATGGACAGGTTGTCAGCGATGTTGACAGCGGCGTTTACGAGCTGGAGGCGATGGGGACATAGATGCGGCGACTGAGGATTCTGGGCAGGATAATCACCGAGATGGTCCTGGATTTCCAGCACAGCGGCTGGTCGAGCTGGCTGGTGGTGAGCATACTTGTCATTGCTCTCACTATATTTGGTGGCGTGTTGCAGCTTACTGTGGCTCTCAACAATTTAGTTAGCTCATGGGGATCCCAGCTGGAGATCTCGGCTTACCTCAAGGATACAGCGAATCCACGCCAGATTGCCGATCAGATCAGTCGCATGCCAGGCGTGAGGCTGGTTGAGATTGTTCCGAAGCAGGTAGCCTGGGAGAAGATGCAGAAATCCTTCAAGGTTGCCTCCCTTACCAATCCGCTGCCTAACACTCTTCATGTGCAGCTTGTGAGCGTCGGAGCCGTCGGCAAGACCGCTGCCAGATTGAAGCTGGTGGAGGAGGTGGAGCATATTCGCTACCCGCTTCAGGTGGCTAAAAATTTGAACCGGCTCAGGCACTTTCTCGAGCTGGCTGGTGTGGTAGTTACTGCTGCCCTGACTGCCGCTACGCTTATGGTCATCGGCAATACGATACAACTGGTTGTGCAGTCTCGAGACCGTGAGATTGAGATTTTAAGCCTCATGGGCGTAAGTCCCTGGTACATCAAGGGTCCCCTTGTGCTGCAAGGCGCGAGTTACGGAGCTCTGTCTGCTCTCATCGCTACAGGGCTTATCTGGTGCGGCTGCCTTTATTTTGAGTACTATGTAGCTGACCAGTTCGTTGGTGTCATGGCCATTGTCCCGAGCAATGTCAGCTATGGTATGGTGCCTACTCTGGCTACACTCCTTCTTCTGGGTCTATCGGTGGGCGCTATCGGCAGCGCCTGGACATCGGGCCGATTTATAAAGATTTAGCTGTATTTGAGTCTACTTCTTTGCAGTCTCGAGAACGGAGACCTGATTCATCTTGTCTCCTTCGCGCAGCTGCCGGACGACATCGATTCCGTCGAGAACCTTTCCGAAGACAGCGTACTGCATATCTAGAAAAGAAGCTGGCGCAAGCGTTATGTAGAATTGACAGCTGGCGGAGTTGGGGTTCTCGCTTCGTGCCATAGCCACCACTCCAGCAGCATCATGCTTTAGATCGGGTTTTACCTCAAGCGGAATCCTTCTCTCTTGCCTGGTCTGAGGATCGATAAACCCCCCGGTTCCGTCTCCCTTGGGGTCTCCGCCTTGAATGACGAAGTCGCGCTCATATCTATGGAAGCCGAGGCCGTTATAGAATCCGCGCTGAACCAGGTCGAGGAAGTTGCCGGCTGTAATCGGCGCCTTGTTCTTAAACACCTCG
>CAYPBX010000053.1:5565-9888 GCA_964409075.1 uncultured Candidatus Obscuribacterales bacterium | reverse complement strand
TCTTCTCTTCCACGTTGTTCATCTGCCCATCTGCCGGCAAGCTGCCAGACACTTTGCACTATCTCCTTCACTATGGCCGGTACGCTGTCGGCAGGTGTATTGTCAGCAGCCACCGCTCCTGCAAACTCAATCTTATCAAAGTCACCGGCTCCCCTGTCCCGCAAAAGGCGTGTCACTGCCTCAGTTCTTCGAAGGCCCCCTTTGAGATGCTCGGCGTTGAGCGCAGCAATCCCCCTGCCAGCTAGAACCTTGTTGAGAACTTGCAAAAAGTAGGAGAGATCGAAGCTGTCCTCAATCTCCCCTTCCGGTACGACATAGAGCCTGTCCTGGTTACGGAGCATGTCACGGACGACGCCGGACTCCTGCCTGGCATCACGATCGAGCACCACAACCAGCGGGAAGGCAGCGAGGTCACGCCACTCTAGATATCTGCGCACAACCTTCTTGGCCCCGCCAGCAGGTTTAACCGCAATGCGCATGGAGTTGAAGTGCTGCTTCAAGGCCGCTGCCAGGTGCGGCAGGAGAAGCGCCTCCGTCTCCCCTTCAACCAGGACGAGCGCATTGGGAAGAATCTTTGCCATAAGAGTCCGCCCCTTCTGGTCTAGCTGCTCCAAAAACAATCTGCGCGCCTTGCCCAGGGAACTCAAGGAAGGATCCAGATTAGCCCTTTTGACCTCTTGTATGAAAGCAGCCATAAACACCGCGCGAGGATCCGCCTGCCAGGGGCCAGCAGAGGTTAGGTAGAACCAGTCCGGTGCTGCCTGGCAGGCGGACGATAGCCAGGCAAGCTCGCTGTCTGGCATGGAGAGGCCGCGCATCCACAGACTGCGCGTACTGCCGTTCTCAGCAGCAAATCCATGTCCGACTGTGCACAGTTTGAAAGCCCAGGCATCGAAGGCAAGAGTGTTGAGCCGGCGGACCTCCTCCCGGTCGATGACCCAGCTGACTATAGAGTTAATTTGCTGACGCCAGCCATTCGTCGGGCTGCCGAAGACAGCCTCAAGAACTCTGTTTTGAACAGACAGCGGAAGGTCAGCCGGATTGATCGGCCTGCCTGATCCTGCCTCCTTGAGATAGCGGCGAGCCCGAGCCAGTAAGCGCTGCCAGCGCACAGAAGGATCGGCAAAGTCAAGGTTAGCCACAAGGTACGACCAGAGCGCCCTTTTGTCTGCACGCCTGACCAGGATCCGCTCGTCTCCCCAGGTAATGACACCAGGAGAAGCAGCAGACAACGGTTCTGAAGTCTCACTTAACAAAGGCAGGCCAGTGGCGGTCGACGACCTCGTAAGAAACCGTCTGTTTACGTCGATTCGGCATGCAGCAACCAGTTACGCTCCCTGGCTTTACTTCACAAGCTGCCCTGGCCGAACCCCTGTTCAGCGACATTATAGAACTCTTCTCACCGACCTTCTTAAGGCCATGGTTTTGACCACCTCCCCGCCATAAACGGCGAGGCTTGCCGCGCGTTTAGGTCAAAAAATGAACTTTTCCGGTCGCCGCTCCGTTATCTATGGCCCGGCTTTCAGTTGCACCGCCGAGCCAAGGAGGCCCACCATGCCTGAAAAATCCCAGGACCTTGACCTGTCCGGCTTGCTCACCTACCACTTGCCTAAGATAAGGATGGCGATGGTATACGAAGCAGAAGCACCGGCGCAGATGTACCGCATTGACAAGCCAACCGACGCAGAGAGTTTGCTTTCGCCTTTGAGACTATCAGCAGAAGAGCGTTTCGTTACCCTGCACCTAAATGCCAAGCACGAGGTGATCGGCCTGCACGAGGTGTCGCACGGCACCCTGGTTGCCAGCCTTGTCCATCCAAGGGAGGTGTTCAAAGCCGCGATCCTGGCCAACAGCTATGCAATCCTTGCCTGCCACAACCACCCCTCCGGCTCCCACTTGTCTCCGAGCAAGGAGGATATCGAGACTACCTGCCAGCTCCTGAAAGCAGCAGCCATACTGGATATCAGCCTGCTCGACCATCTGATCGTCACTTATGGGCAACCTGCCTACAGTATAAGAGAGCACCATGGTGGGCTTTGGGAACGCTTTCATGCTCGTGTCGCAGCTACAGGTGAAGCGTGCACAAGGCCGAAAATAGGCTAACTGTGCTATGTTTAACGGATCGAACCCATCTTGGTGCAGGCATTGACGATGACCAGGCGCAAATCACATCCGGTGAAGATAGGCAATCGATTCATTGGCGGCGATCATCCCATAGCCATCCAGTCGATGACCAACACCGCCACCGAAAACGTCACCGCGACCGTGTCCCAGGTAAAGGAGCTGGCTGAGGCCGGATCGGAGATCGTGCGCGTCACCGTAAACACCAGGCAGGCGGCTGCCGCCGTGGCTGCAATCAAAGCCGAGCTGGAGAGGATAGGGGTTGATGTTCCGCTGGTTGGCGACTTCCATTACAACGGGCACATCCTGCTCACAGAGTACCCGGACTGCGCAAGAGCGCTGGACAAGTATCGGATCAATCCCGGTAATGTCGGAGCAGGCGTAAAGCATGACGGGAATTTCAGATGCATGATTGAAGTATCTCTCTCTTTCGACAAACCTGTCCGAATCGCGGTCAACTGGGGATCGTTGGACCAGGAGCTGCTTGCAGAGATGATGGATGAGAACGCCAGGCAGGAAGAGCCGCTCTCGGCAAGCAATATTCTGAAAAAGGCCATGGTGGCATCTGCGGTGCGCTCGGCCGAGAGGGCAGAGTCCTATGGTCTGCCTCCCGACAGAATTGTATTGAGCGCTAAGGTCTCCACAGTTCCGGATTTAATTGATATCTACAGGCAGCTTGCAGTTCTTGTCAGCTACCCTCTGCACCTGGGACTGACAGAGGCAGGCATGGGCACCAGAGGGATAGTTGCCTCCGCCTCAGCGCTTTCCGTTCTCCTTGCCGAGGGCATCGGCGATACCATCAGGGTCAGCCTGACTCCCGAGCCCGGCGGCAGCCGCACGCAGGAGGTGGAGATCTGCCAGAACATTCTTCAGGCACTTTCAATCCGCTCCTTCCGGGCCCAGGTCACCGCCTGTCCTGGTTGCGGAAGGACGGAGAGCAGCCAGTTTCAGGAGCTGGCCGGCGAGGTTGAAAACTATCTGGCTGGCCGGCGCCCGATCTGGTCTGCCACCTACCCAGGTGCCGAGAACCTCAAGGTTGCTGTAATGGGATGCATCGTCAACGGCCCCGGCGAATCCCGCCATGCAGACATCGGCATCTCGCTTCCCGGCACAGGCGAGTCGCCCAGAGCTCCCGTCTATGTGGACGGCAAACACATAGCTACGCTCGACGGGTCAGATCTCGCCAGACAGTTTATTCAAATCGTAGACCGGTACGTCGAAGAAAAATACGACTCAAACAAGCGCTGAAACGAGAGTGTCAACTAAAGCTAATTGTGCGAGTTGAGCTTCTTGATCTCTTCGGTGAGCCTGGGGACAATCTCGAGGACATCGCCGACGATACCATAGGTGGCGTGCTTGAATATCGGCGCCTCCTTGTCCTTGTTGATGGCCACAATTACCTTTGATGAGGACATGCCTGCCAGGTGCTGAATGGCGCCGGAGATGCCGCAGGCTATGTAGAGCTGGGGACTTACTGTCTTTCCGGTCTGTCCAACCTGGTGCTGGTGATCTATCCAGCCGGCATCGACCACTGCTCGGGATGCACCCAGCGCCGCACCGAGGGCATCGCAAAGCTCCTGCAGTATGGGCCAGTTCTCCGGGCTTTTGATTCCCCGCCCCCCTGAGACGATGATCGACGCCTCGGACAGTTCAATCTTCTGTCCTGCGGAAGCCTCGAGAGCCGTTACTCTAGCCCGTACCCTGGCAGGACGAACATCGAGCTTGACCATCTCCGGCTTGCCAAACTCCTCCGGCTCCTGGCGAGCAAAGACATTCTGCCTCAAGGTATAGAAAGCCAACGGCGAGTCTATCTCAACAGCTGCAAGCGCCTTTCCAGAATACATTGGACGCACAGGCTTAGGTCGCTCGTCCCCAGAGCGGAACTCAATAACATCTGACACCATGGGAGCATTCAGCCCGGCGGCCACGCGTGGGATAAGATCCCTAGCCATGGCAGTAGCAGCGCTGAAAACCACCCTGGCATCCGTGTTTTTCACGGCCTCGACCAGAGCATCGGCGTAAGGCTCGGTTGCATACCGGGCAAACGGCTCCCCCTCAACAAGAATAATCCGGTCAGGTTTGTAGCGGCTGACCTCCTCAGCAATCGGTGTCAGATCCTTGCCCACAATTAATACTGATACTGGCTCGGCGAGCACATCCGCCTGCCGGCGTGCCTCACCTAGCGCCTCCAGGCTGGAGCGG
>CAYPBX010000053.1:0-5555 GCA_964409075.1 uncultured Candidatus Obscuribacterales bacterium | reverse complement strand
GGCGGCGGCGCAGCTGGCCGTCGCGCTGCTCTATAAATACTAGATAACCTCGGCTCATCGTTTACTCCCGCACGTAAAAGTTTTGCCTCGACCGGCTAAAGTACCTTGGCTTCCTGCCTGAGCAGCTCGACAAGCTCCTTGACCTGAGACTCCACAGGACCATCGAGAAGCTTGCCGGCCTGGCGTGTCGGCGGAAGTGCCAGCGATGCTATGCGCATCTTGCGTTTTTCTGGCGTCAGGCTGCCGGCAAGCCCTAGCGCTTCTGCGTCCTTTGCCTGAATCTCTTTGCGGCGTGCTGCCATCACCCCTTTTATCGATGGGTAGCGGGGCTCGTTCAAGCCCTTCTGAGCGCTAATCACCACGGGAAGCTCGCCTTCGATAATCTCGTGCGCTCCCTCGATCTCCCTTTCTGCCCGGAATTTACTGCCATCGATCTCGAGCTTGACTACGAGCGTCGCCTGAGCTATATCAAGCAGGCCAGCAAGCATCGAAGGAACCTGGCTATTATCGCCGCCTACTCCCTGTTGACCGCAGAGGACAATATCGAAGCCACCGCCTGTGATGGCAGCCGCCAAAACTTTGGCAGTGCTGAGCGGATCCAGCTGTTCGAACTGCGGATCATTGATGTGGACCGCCTGATCGACTCCGCGAGCAAGCGTGTCCCTCAAGACATCTTGAGCTTCGGCACCGCCGACCGAGAAAGCCCAGGTCTCCCCGCCGTGCTTCTCCTTCAGCCGCAGCGCCTCCTCGATGGCAAACTCGTCATACGGGCTGGTGATGATCCTGACATCGGACATGTCGATTGTCTTGCCGTCGGCAGCAATCTTTATCTTTGTCTCCGTGTCAGGTACGGCCTTGACGCAAACAGCAATCTTCAAGCGCCACCTCCTCGACTGTTATTCAGGGCTGGCCAAACAGCGATCGATTATAGGACTTCCACAAAGCAGTTTAGCCCATTGCCATATTTCCTTAATTCCTGTTTGTAATCGCTCCGTCGCAAGCTTCGCTTGCTCCTCCGCTCTTGCACGCTCGGCTCCGGATTGCTGGGCCGCAATCCTGCACCTCGCTCCCTGAGCGCAAAATTCAAGAGTCGCTCTCACCCCTGGCTTCGCCACCACCTCCGCACCCTGCATTGTCCGCATTCGACCCACGAGCCTGCCAAGCATTCTGACTCGCCTCCGGCAGCTCCCAGCACTTCTCCCTCTCGCACCAGGAGATGAACTCTACAAGCTCATCGGGATCATCAACCATGCGGAAAAGCTCTATATCTTCGCAAGAGATGAGCTCCCTGGCCAGAGGATAGCTCTTCAGCCAGGATACCAGCCCCTGCCAGAATTCGGAACCCACCAGGTAAAGCGGAAAGCGCTTAATTCTTTTCGTCTGAATTAGCGTCAGCGCTTCAAAGAGCTCATCCAGGCTTCCGAAGCCGCCGGGCAGGATGATGAAGGACATTGCATACTTAACAAACATCAGCTTGCGCACGAAAAAATAACGGAAATCCAGCGCGACAGTTTGATAGGGGTTCGGGCCCTGCTCGGCCGGAAGGCGGATGTTGAGCCCGATTGAGATACCGCCTGCTGACATCGCGCCCTTGTTGCCTGCTTCCATGACACCAGGGCCTCCGCCGGTGATGATTACAAAGCCTCGCTCAGCCAGCTTGCGGGCAATGTACTCGGCCAGCCTGTACTCTTCATCGCCAGGCTGGCAGCGCGCCGAGCCAAAGATTGATACCGCCGGTCCAATGCGCGACAGCGTGTCGAACCCTTCCACCAGCTCTGACATAATCCTGAAGATCTGCCAGGTATCCCTGGCTGTCATCTCATTAACAATATACTGCCTGTCGCTCATAATGACACCACAATTAGTATCGTTGGTCCTGGACTTCCTTATGAGGTCAGAAACAGCGTCAAAGCCTGGCCGTCAGATATTAACCCCGACTTGACCTGGCTTTCAAGCTCTGTCAACTCGATGCGCTTGCCCAACAGCCAGTCAGTCTCGAGTCTGCCTGTCCTTGCTAGATCAAGCTCAACCAGAAACGGGCGCATGCCGGTTGCCTCCGCCACCCTCCTGGCCAGGTCCTTGGCGGGCGGCTGCCGGCAGCCGCTGCCGGAGACGACAGGCAGGCTCCTGGTGATCGCCTCGGCTTGACTCTTGACTTCCAGCCAGCGAGAAAGGACTGTCTGCAAGGCAGCCATCACGGGGGCGCCGCTCTGCCAGGACAAGAGCTCATCCAGGCAGCGGAGTGCCTTTTCTCGGTTGCCGGCGGCCCAGCTGTCCAGAAGGGCAAAGACTTGACTGCGGTGTTCGCTCAAGGCCGCTACTGTCTTGAGGTCTATATGCCGCTCAGGAAGAAGGTAGACTGCAGCCTTTTCAATCTCAAGCGACAACTGCCTCAGGTTTGATTCCGTGCTCTCCAGAAGATAGGTAATGGCATCATCGTCTATAGTTGCTCCAGCTCTCTTGGCCTCCAGTCTCACCCATGTCTCCAGAGCAGCATTTCGGGAGCCTGGGAAATACCGATAGCCAGGAAACTCCTCAAAATCAGCAAACTTGCTCAACACCCTGGAGGCTTTCAGGGTGTTGTCAACCCTGTACGGCAGAGCAAAGATAAGCCAGGTGACTGCCGATATCCTCTCAAGGGCAGCTGCCAGCTCCTCCAGTTGAGCTTGACTTAAAGGAACAGATTTTGTGTCTGCAGAACGTCCTTTCGCGAAGAGGCTGCAGCCTTCAATCACCACGACCCTGTTGCCCGGGCCGAGGGGCAGGCCGTGCGCAGCGTAGATAATCTCGGTCGTATCCGGGGACTTGAGCCTGGTGAGATTGACGGCCTCCCAGCCCGGCTCAAGCTTTTGCTTGGCGATCTCAAAGGCCCGGCGCGCAACCAGGAACTCCTCCTGTCCATGTAGCACGACAACCGGCACAGTGCTGTCGAACCTCCCTCAATCGGCACAAAGTCTGCTGCCTGTAACTGTGTAGTGGACCCTCTTGGCTATCGAGGTGAGCAGGTCGCCCATTCTTTCCAAAAATCGCGCGCAGAAGAGAAACTGAGCGCGCATCTGAGCCGTCTCCGCTGCCTGCTCTCCCAGGTCCGACAGCAGCCTCTTGGATAGGCAGTCGTGCAGATAATCGACACGACTGTCGCTTAGGACAACCTCTCGAGCGCGTTCCAGCTCGTCAGCGACTATACAAAGAAGAGCATCGCCAGCCATCCGCTGCACCACTTTGGCCATCTCCGACAGCTCTTCTGGAATAGCTATTCCGTCCTCGTTAGCCCAGGAAGCTATGCGAGCAACACGATTAGCATGGTCAGCCATTCTCTCTAGTTTGGTAGCAATGATCGTGCTGCCCACCAGCGTCCTTATCTGGTGCATTTTCGGCTCGCTGACATCAGTAAGAAGCTCGAGGCAGCGCTCCTCGATCTCCTGGTGCCTTGTATTGATCAGCTCTTCCTGCTCCTCTATCAGGCTGAGCCTGGCTCCATTTTCACCGTTCAAGAGCCCGGTCATCGCCTCCACCGTGCTGACAACCAGCTGCCCCATGGAGAGGACCTCTTCCTTCAGCAGGGTCAGCGCTTCAGCCTTCAGCATCGCGAGCGCTCCTCAACCGTCTGGACATTCTTACTTGCGCCTGCCGGATTCAGACGGTAGCCTGCCTTGTGTATGGTCTCAAGAATCTGCGGGTTGTTCGGATCATCCTCGAGCTTCTTCCTCAGCCAGCGTATATGAACCGCCACCGTCTTGGTATCACCTATGTAGTCCGCACCCCAGACCCTGCTCAATAGCGATTCGGTGGAAAACGTCGTGCCGGGGTGCTCCATGAGAATCCTGAGCAGCAAAAACTCCTTGGGAGACAGTTCTATCTCCTTCTGCCCCAGGCTTACCTTGCGCGCCTCTGCATCAAGCTTGAGATTCCCGACTTCAAGAGGGACGCTGCCGGGAATTGAGCCTGCTCGCCTCATGAGCGCTTGAATCCTTGCCATCAACTCAATCGTGCTGAACGGCTTAACCAGATAATCGTCTGCACCAGAGCCCAACCCGACAGCAACATCTGCGGGTCTAGAACGTCCGGTGAGCATAAGCACGGGAGTGGTGCAATTCCTAGCCCGCAGTATTTTCAGAATCTCCGGTCCGGACATATCCGGCAGCATCCAGTCGAGGATAATCAGGTCCGGGTTAATCCCGTCGATAGACGCTAGCGCATCGCGGCCGGTCTTCAGGGAGACGGTTGCAAATCCGTGCCGCTTCAAGTTGTATTGCAGCGTCTCTACGAGAGTATCATCGTCGTCGACAATGACAATCTGCGCACCCTTTCTATTCATTGTGGCTGACGCGTATCCGGTCCGGGGAACTCCAGAGAGAAAGTGGTTCCAGAGCCCTCTTTTGATCTCACGCTTATCTTAGCATTGTGAAGATCAGCAATATGCTTGACGATCGATAACCCCAGCCCGGTACTACCTGGAAATCTCGATCTGTCCACACGGTAGAAGCGTCTGAAAATCCTGGGTATCTCACTTTCTGGAATGCCTACACCCGTGTCTTCGACCTCAACGATGCCGGCTTTCACTCCCGCCTTGACGGTCACGGTTCCGCCGGGTCCGGTAAATTTGACCGCATTCTCAATTAAGTTAATGAGCACTTGATCGAGCTGCTCCGGATTGGCGTAGAGCTTGAAGTCAGGATCGACCTGCACCGAAAGCTCTATGCCTCTCTGCCCGGCCTGACGTCGCACCAGATCAAAGGCGTATTCAATCCGTTGACCCAGTGCGACCCAGCATCTACCTGGATCGTGGAGACCACGCACGTTGCCTTCCGCCGACAAAAGCTTCAAGACCAGATTCTGAAGGCGCTCGACCTCCTCCTGGCAACGCGCAAGCATACGCATGCCGGCATCTCGATCCTGGAAGGCACCAGCGATGAGGGTTTCTACCAGGAGCTTGAGATTGGCAATCGGCAGACGCAACTCATGGCTTACCTCGGCAAGAAGTGACGGCGCATCGGCACGCTCAAGGCTAGCGGCTTTGCCTTGCGACCTTACAGCTCGACTGTCTGCGGTTCCGGGCTCCTCCATCTGTCGCTCAATTGCCCTTAGCTTCAGCCCAGGCAAATTGTAACGGCAGCCGAGGTACAAGTCAGAACCAGTGTGTTGCCAGTCTGCCATGACGTTATTTCAGGTACGATTGCAAGGTCAAGGAGAGGGGGTTTTCTCTTGGCTGCTCTGACTCTTTTGATCCTGGACGGCTGGGGTATCCGCGCGCAGACAGAGGGCAATGCGATTGCCTGCGCCCGCACCCCGGTCTACGACAACATGTTGAGATCGTACCCCAACACGACTCTTCAAGCTTCAGGAGAGGCTGTCGGCCTGCCGCCGGGGCTCATGGGGAATTCGGAGGTCGGTCACCTGAACATCGGTGCCGGACGGGTGGTTGTCCAGAAGCTGACTCACATCTCAAGGACAATTGCAGACGGCAGCTTCTTCGCCAACCAAAAGCTAGCGGAAGCATGTCTGGCTGCTGGCGATGGGGCAGGACGCCTCCATCTGACAGGACTGGTGAGCGA
>CAYPBX010000052.1:0-9940 GCA_964409075.1 uncultured Candidatus Obscuribacterales bacterium | reverse complement strand
GGCGAGGGACGAGCCGACGACAACGGCTGTGACTAACCTGAAGACAAGGCACATATTGAAGAGAAGGAAATAACAGCTGAGAGTTTATGGTAACGAGCGAACATACCACTGAGTGCCAGCGATGTGGCGGCTCCTTGTCAGAAGACGGCTTTTGTGCTGTTTGCGGTGCTCGCGGGCTGCCGGAGTCCCATGATGTCGGCAACAAGTCGCTAAGAGAAAAGGTCGAGGGGATCTTTGCCGGGCCTGGCAAGGGACAGACCAGAGCTGCTCCTCAGGGGGCCACTCTAGTCGATAAGGAGACCGGACAGCGCTTCCCGCTCACGCAGTCGGTCAGCAAGATTGGCAGAGACCAGACCAACAGCGTGGCGCTTCCCAGCGACAATTACATCTCGCGGCACCATGCCTGGATTCTTTTTATCAAGGGGACGTACTGGGTTGAAGATCTGGGCTCGACTAACGGCTCGGAGCTGAATGGCGAGCCGCTTGCCGAGCGCCGGCAGATTTTTTCAGGAGACCGTCTCAAGGTGGGACGTACGGAGCTTGTATTTGAGCTAAAGTGACCTTGCCAGCTCCACGACCTGCCTTTCGCATCGAGCCTTGAGAATTTCCCGGCGATAGGCACCGGAGGTGATACCGCAGTGCAAGTCAGCACGCTGAGACTGATCCTCGCTTCCGCCTCTCCGCGCCGGATTGCTCTCATCGGGCAACTGGGGCTCGCCTTTGAAGCGATACCTAGCCAGATAGACGAGATTGCCGATCCAGACATGCCTCCCGATGAGCTTGTTGTCCGACTTGCCACCGACAAGGCAAGGGCCGTGGTGGAGAAAATTGATCTTGCGGGCCCGGTGGAGGATGTGCTGGTTATGGGCTTTGATACTACGGTGGTTTTACGTGGGCGGGTCTTGGGTAAGCCGGCGTCAGCAGAAGAGGCGGCAGACATGCTGAAGGCGATGAGCGGCCGCTCTCATTTTGTTTACACAGGGGTCGCTCTGCTGAAGTGTCCAGAGGGAGCCGTTTCGACTGCCTGGCAGCGGTCGTACGTCTGCTTCAGGACGCTTGCGATTGAGGAGATAAATGCTTACGTAGCTACAGGCGAGCCTATGGACAAGGCCGGCTCTTATGCTTTGCAAGGTGCTGCCTCTGCCTTTGTGGAGAGAATCGAGGGTTGCTACACCAATGTAATCGGACTGCCGGTACCGCTTTTGGTGACGATGCTGCGCAGCTACGGAATAAGCGTGCTGGGCTGTCCCTAGCCGTAAATAATCGCTCCGCAGGCTTCGTTCCTCGCCGCTCCCCTGCCACCATGCTCGGCTATGGACGCGCGGTTACCCGTCCTTCGCCTCGCTGCCTTGGCTAGATAGTCATTAGTCGCTCCCTCGGCGGCTTCGCCGCCGGTCCGCTCTGTCCACGCTCCGCTGCGCGCTCGGGTAACCTCGCGCTGCTTTATTTGGGCTGCTGCAGACTCTGGTTATGAGTTTGAGCCCCGCTTTGCCTTGGCGCCGGCTTCCTCGACTATCATCGAGTCGGTAATGTACCAGTGACCTTTGATTTTCTCCACAGTGTAGTTGACCTGGTAGCTGTCATCCGACTGTTTGAGCACCTGCCTGGATTTATCGTCGATGAGCTTGCTGGACTCTCTGACCTCTACATACACCGAGTACCTCTTGCCTGGCTCGAGAGCCTCAAAGCGTTCAAGCTCGATGCCCTGGGATTTCATCTCATAGTGTTTACCGTTTTTGACCAGCCAGTTGATGGCATCCGTCTGCCTGGCTAGAGCCTTGCCGGCCAGAACCGAGGAAAGGTCCTCCTTCTTAAGCTGGCGGACGACAGCGTGCTTGATCTTGTGCCAGGACTCCACCAGGCTCTGGAATTCACCCTTGAGCTTGCGGTCCTCGCTGCTGCTGCCGGTGCTGGTATCAAGCGTTGGGGCTGAATGCTCAGCAAGCACTTCCCGGCTTGCATCCATGCTGTTTACGGTGATGCGATAGAAAGATAAAGGCTCGCCTGGATCTGGCCGTCTGAGCGTCAAGAGATATCTGCTGGCATTGAGCCGTATGGGCTCCTTATCTGTGCTTGCGACGATGCTCTGAATCACGCTTTGCATCTGCTCGTTGAACTTATGAATCTTGCCTGAGGAGAGGCCTGCTGCCTCGAGGAGGAAATCGGTCACCATCTCCAGGTCCAGCGGAGTTATCCTTTTGTCTTTATCGAGCAAGATGAGCTCAAGGGCGGTGATGCGGTCCCCACTCACACTTAGCTCGATTGTGTTTCGAGCCGGATCTCTCAGCATGTAAGGGTTTTCTTGGTCGACTGCAAATGGTCCCAGGCCTGGCCAACCATTGCCTGTTACCAGCGCGCTGCCCTGGAAGTCGCTGATAAGGGACATAGGAGCGAACTGGCTGGATGAGGGGGACGGCGCAGCGGCAGTTTGCTTGCTCTCCTGCCAGAGGGACTCCAGGGAGTCAGGCGGCGCTGATCCCTGGGCAACAGCTGGCAGCCATAGAGCCTCAAGGCTACAGGCGAGAGCAAGGGTGAAGAGGAGGTAGCGTGCAGGCATATGTGGTGCTTGGGATATCCTTGCAAAGAGAGCCTAAAAACAGTAGAGGTTAGCATGTTAAGGGAGGCCTTACCAGTTGTAAGCGCTTCCATGAAGCGCCAGCGCTCCGCGCTTCAGACGCTCCGCTCCCCGCTCGGGGACCCTAGCGCTCTGAAGGCCAGCCTGGCTGCTTGCGCCTCAATGGCGCTTGGTACCGCCAGCTCGCCTGGGCAAAGCTGAATTGCTTGGCGGCGGCAGTGCGACAGATAGTTGAGCGTCAAGATTTCGGTTGTCAGGTGAATGAGCGTGGGCTCGATCGGCCCGGAAAGGAGTGCTACGTTGACAGGCGATCCGTTGCAGGCTAGATAGATGCGCCGGTTGCCGGAGCTGCCTGCAAAGGTCAGCTCTTCCAGATGAAGCGAGAGCTTACGCGAGGATGTTGCCAGGCTGCGGGCAAGGTTGGGACTGAGCTCGTCAGCCCAGTGGCCGATATTTACCAGGCAGAGCCCGTCGGCGGCAACCAGCCACTCAGCCTCACCTATTAGCCCGGCCTGTCCGCTGGCACTTACGAGGAGATCTGCCGTTTGCAACGCCGATGTGAGGTCGGTGAGCTCGAAGCCGTCGAAATGTGCCGCTAGCCTTCTTACAGGGTCAATCTCAACTACTCTCACGCAGGCGCCGGACCTCTGGAGGTAGCAGGCTGCCCCGGAGCCGACGCGTCCGTATCCGACAACAGCAACCGCTCTGCCGCTCCAGGTCGTGCCAAAGATTTGCAGGAGCGCATCTACCAGGCCGGCACCAACGCCATGGAAATTCTCAATCAGAGTCTTCAACATCCCGTCATTGACGTTAAAGACAGGTAGCGGCACGGTATTCAGCTGTCTTAGCCTGCTGATACCGGCAGTGGTGATTTCGCAGGCCCCCCAGGGCAAACTCCTCTTGCCCTGATCTGTCCGGAGATACTCTGACAGCAAGACCAGTCCTGTGTCCGATACCAGTTGCGGTTGTGCTGAGACGACGTCCTGCACTGCATCTGGACCAAGATGCACGCTGGCACCGGCGGATCGCATTTCGGCAACCGCCTCCGCCTGAGTTGTGTCCGGATTGCACTCAGACAAAACCGGATGCGCGTCGAGCCTGACGAGACATTTGACTGCCAGGGCCGTCAGCCAGGTGAGATGGCAGTGCCAGCCGATCGTCAAGCCAGAGAGACAGCCGAACCCGGCTAAATCGGACACCAGATGATCGAGCACCGGAAAGAGGCGATTCAATAACTGCACGGTCGCTGGTGCGCCCTCAGGAATGTCCATGGATTTCTGGGCGGGCCGCCTCGTTTTCATGAGTCAATCTATCATTCGCTCCGTCGCAGGCTGCGCCAGCGCTCCGCTCCTCACACGCTCGGCTGCGGGTGTTTGTCGCTAGCCGCTCCCTCGGCTGCCCGTCGCCGGTCCGCTTTCATCCGTTTCGCTTCGGGCTCGGGTTACCTTGCCCTCTGCTTTGCTGCATTGGCGTACCGCTTCAAAAACCCTCCGCTTCGCTTCATTAGCACAATGTTCACCTATGGCGTATGTCGTCCAATTCCTCCAGATGCACCTCCAAGATTTGCTCATTAAGCAAAGTGTTTACCATCTGACGGTCCCATGAGTAAGGTATTAAAATCATAACCTGAGTTTATACACTAACTGGTAATAGCCGATGCTGCCAAAAAAACTCGAGGAAGCATGAGAGCAGGCGACCTGGCGCCCAGCGGCAGGCAGGACCGGCTGTCCTTGTGGGTTGAATAGTTAGCACGAAGGAGAATGTTCAGGTGAGAAAGGTTGCTTCGATGCACACGGATGAGATGCCAGCTGCCGGAAGGGAACGTTATCTCTCGGCTGGCTTTGCTGATGAGATTGAAAAGCTCATTCCCGGGGGCGTCAACTCGCCGTTTCGCAGCTTTGAGGAGGTGGGCGGGCAGACAATCTTTTTTGCGCGGGCAGAGGGCTCTCGCCTCTTTGATGTGGATGGCAACAGCTATATTGACTACCTGGGTGCCTGGGGGCCGGCAGTACTGGGCCACTGTCCACCGCCGGTAGTGGCAGCCTGCCAGGATGCCCTGGCTGGAGGTCCTGTCCTGGGCGCACCGCACACCCTTGAGATTGAGATGGCGCGCCTGATGACCGGGATTATTCCCGGCATCGAGAAGGTGCGCTTTGTAAACTCCGGTACGGAAGCGGTAATGAGCGCTGTGCGCCTGGCGCGAGGGATCACCGGGCGCGACCTCATTGTCATCTTCGAAGGCTCCTACCACGGGCATTTCGATACAGTGTTGGCTTCCCGAGGGCACTCAGCAAGCGCCGGCATTCCCGAGGCGGTGGCGCGCCAGACACTTCTTGTGCCTTACAATGACCTCGAGTCTCTCCGCATCTGTCTGTCCGACCACGGAGGCGATGTGGCAGCGGTGCTGATCGAGCCGGTGGCTGGATCTATGGGGGTGGTGCCGCCTGAGCCAGGCTTTCTGCCCGGTGTTGCCGAGCTGACTGCAAGGGCAGGGGCGTTGCTTGTTTTCGACGAGGTGCTTACAGGTTTCAGAGTGCACTTGAAGGGGGCGCAGGGCCTCTATGGTGTCACAGCCGACATTGTCTGTTTCGGCAAGGCCCTGGCTGGCGGGATGCCGGTAGGCGCTTATGGGGGCCGCACGGAGATTATGGACAACCTTGCTCCGACAGGCAGTGTCTACCAGGCTGGCACCTTCTCCGGCAATCCGGTCACCATGGCAGGCGGAGTGGAGACACTGAGGCTGCTGTCAGATCCGGCTGTTTATGATCTCCTGGAGGCAAGGAGCAGACAGCTGGAAGATGCTGTCGTCACCCTGGCAAGATTGCATCAACTACCGCTGCGTCTTCAGCGCGTCGGCTCCATGTTCTCGATCCTTTTTTGTGAGCAGCCGGTGAGGAGCTGGAGCGATTCGCTTAAGATCGATCGCCGGGCCTACGCCAGGTTTTTCCATGCCCTGCTTGATGCAGGCATCTACCTGCCGCCCAGTTCGGTAGATGCTGCCTGCCTGTCGGCAGCCCACAGCGAGAAGGACATCGAGGAGACCGTTAGTATGGTAGAGAAGGTGCTCTGCGATTGTTTCAGTCGAGGGTGAAGGGAAGCTCAGCGATCTCTTTGAAATGACGAGATGGAAGATTGGTAACGCTTACAGATAACCGGTGATTCTCTGGGGCGGCTCATAATGCCTCGGCGGTATTGTGGGATTGTACCAATATACCTCTTGACCACCGACGCTATTTGTCTTACACTGATGTATGAGCTTTGGGTAATCGCCTATGATCAGACTTACTCGTACGACAGACCAGAAGGCACGCGTGAGCTTGCCAAGATCGTTTGCAAATTCAGTCATTGTAATCGAGCAGATAAGCCACACGGAGCTTCGTATTAGAAAAGCCCAGGTCATCCCCGAGGACGAGCTTGCCTTCAGGGAAGAGTCCCCGATAGCGCTGACCGACCGGGACCGGGATCTCTTCCTGGGGCTTCTCGAAAATCCTCCTGGAGCCAACAAGGCGCTTAAGAGGGCTGTTGCCAGGCATAAGCAACGAAGTGGCTGAATGGCTTGTCGAGCCTCTGGATGGCTCTCATGAGCGGATGGCATTCTGTTGTGGGCAGCCATCGCTCGATGCCTTCCTGCACTCCCTTGTAAGGCAGTATGATAAGCGGCATCTGGGCAAGACGTACGTGGCTGTCCGTGGCGACAGCAGGCAGGTCTGGGGATACTACACCCTGGCTGCCGGGGCGGTTTCGTTTGGAAGCTTGCCACCGGTAGCAGGTAGAAAATTGCCACGGCACCCGGTGCCGGTCATTCTGCTGGCTCGTCTGGCTGTGGATCAAGCCGTAGCGGGCCAGGGGCTCGGCAGGCATTTGCTGGTGGACGCGCTGGAGCGTTGTCTATATCTGGCCGGACAACTGGGTGTGTATGCTGTCGAGGTGGACGCAATAGATCAAACGGCCAGGGTGTTCTATGAGAAGTACGGGTTCGTTGCCCTCCAGGACAGCCTGCAGCACCTGTACCTTCCGGTGTCTACCGTCAAGGAGGCATTTGCAGGCAGGAGAGAGGCTGGTCTAAAGCCAGGCTCGCGGAGGAGATGGGGGAACTGAAAGTCAATCGCTTCTTCTCCCCGGGGCTCCACTGCCGTCGTGCTAATCTGAAGGATATCGATATCTCGTTTGTCTGGCTCGGAGAAGATCGCTATGACTGAGCCTGCAGGATGTTCCGACCTGAGCAGGGTGAATTATCGCTTTCGCCTGTCGATCGCTGGATTTGTCTTTGTTGTGGCTCTATCTGTTTACCTGCATTCGTGCTCTATGGCAGTTGCTGCCGGTAGCATGTCGGGGCAGGTGGAGCTGAGAAGAGCGGTCATCCTGGTTCAGCGCCTGGGATGCGTCTCCTGCATCCGCGCTCTGGAAGGCAAGCTGGTGGCGCTCTCAGGCGTTGTCTCTGCCTCCATCGCCCTCAATCCTAAAGGGCTGACGACAGTGGTCTATCGCACCGACAAGTTGAAGCTTGCCGGTATCACCGGTTTGATTCACAGGGAAAAGCACGAAATTGGCACTCTCGCCGATGAGCATATAGCCTTCATTCCGGCACCGGCTGTGATGAGCAAGGCTGATGGGGAGCTTCTTTTAGGCGACGACAAGCTTACGCTCCAGCCTTTACCTGTCTCGTTTGAATGAACCTGCTTCTCTAAGCAGGTGCCTGGCCAGGCCTGCCAGATCGTTGCGGTTCAGGTGCTTAAGCCTCTCCTCCTCCTCCTCGAAAAAGACGTTCTCGGGATAATGCTCTTTGGCCTGTCTTACCGCATCCAGTGCCTCAAAGTTCTTTCCCTGGAGCGAGAGCGCCTTCACCAGCTCTGTCTGGCCGTCGAGACTGCCTGGATTGGCACGGACCGCGTATCTGAGCGCCTTCTCGGCAGCCAAAAGCCACAGGCGGGCATGTCTGGCTTCGGCAATATTCGATCTGGTGGCAGCAGCTGTTGCCTTAGCCATATACTGCACGCCAATCTCATAGAGAAGAGAACCTGCCTCCGGCAGTGCTGCGTGTGCGGACTCGACGACAGCACAAGCCTGGGCGGGATTGTTCGACTGCAGGTAGCAGCGGGCCAGGAACAGGTAAGTGAGCTTGCTGCCCGGTCTGATTCTCGTCAGCTGCCAGCCGAGCACAGAAGCTGCACCGCGCTTCAAAAGCCTCATTTTGGAGAGAGCCAGAATGCGGATAGTATCAAATGAGTTTGGCGCAAGCACAAGCGCTCGGGCTGCGGCCCTTTCAGCCTCCTGGTACTGCCCTTTCAGCAAATAGGCAGCGCCTAATGTTTGCCAGACGGGGGCGCTGGCGCGATGTTGGCGGGAGAGCAGCTTAAGCGGATTAAGATCCCCGGGCGGCAGGCCAGCAAGAATCACGCACTGGTAGCGCCCTAGCTGGGCGTGCCTGTTGGCAGGGTCGATCGCCAGCGCTTTCTCAAAGGCGGCCAGTGCATCAAACGGTTTGCCTGCCGACTGTTGAATTATGCCTAAATTGTAGTAGGCGGTTGCGTTAGCCGGACTGGCAGCGCAGGCTTTGCGCGCGGCTTCCTCGGCTCTGCCCATATCGTTTAGCTTCAGGTAAAGGCAAGCCAGCTGCCGCAGTGCTACAGCATCGCCAGGAGTGGCAGCCAGAATCTGCTGTTGGGCAAAGAGCGCATCCGCATACATCCCATCGCGGGTAAGCTCGGCTGCCTGCTTTCGAAGCTGCCTGCTTGAGCCGTCGATAGATAAAGCCGCAGATATCGGGCCTGCCAGCATAAGAAAAGCCAGGATGGCTGACGCAACCGCCAGGCGGTGTCTTTTCTGGCTGCCGGCTGATCTCGATTGGCAGAAAAGCAGATTGAGCATCTGGATCAGTATATAGTGGCAGGCAGCCTTTAATCTGCCAGCACAACAATGACCCGGCTGCAATGCCGTTCGGTTCAAAGGTCGAGAGCAAGCAGGCAAATAGGCATCTTACCCTGGGAGCGCTGCCAGTCCAGCCTTTTTACCCGCCTTGTGCTTGCTGTACGGCCGGGAGGTTCGTCTCCTCCGTAGCTGTAATGGGGAAGGTATTCTGGGCGGAGATATCCACGAACTGCGGCGCAGGTATGAAGTCAGGGAGCCTCACAGGCAGGATGACGCGAGCGCTTGTAGCTACTGTCACCGTGCCCTCATACGACCCGCCGAAGTTCAGGCGTGGGGCTACCAGGACAGTTGCAGTCACCCGCTCGAGGTTTGGACCTACAATGGGATTGTTCTCACCGCTTCTCTTATTGGCGCGCTCGATGATATCCTCGGCCTTTCTGTAGGGCGGGTCGGCCGGGCTCAAGGTAAAGGTCCCTGTCCGGCCGGGGCCTGTTCCAACCGTGGCGGCAGCACGTGCAGCGTCCCTGCAGGCTGACTGGTTGACGTTGTAGCCAACAAAGACCATCATGAGATCGTAAAGCGCCAGCATGATCGGGATGAAGAACAAAAGCGACATGATCACCTCGATCGTATGCTGCCCCTGCTGCCGCCGCCTGCTCTTCTGCCGACCAAGGCGGGCTCCGTTCCCCAGCGGGTCTACTTGGCCTGACCGCGCGTATCCTGCGTCGTGCGCTGTGCGCCTGGGTAACCTGGAGCCATGCCCTGCTGCATGAGCGTGGAATTCAAGAACCTTCCGCCTGGCCGGATCGTCATCCCGGGCGCGGTGCGCCGGGCAGGATGGAGAAGGTTGTGCCTGTCGGTCTGATTGCACTGTATACAACTAACCTCCCTACGGCCCGACCGTCAGGCCCTCCGGGTTCTCAACTATGCTTGTTGCGAAGCCCCGGACAGGGACAGGGTTGGGAAAGAAGACCGGTTTTACCGTCCCGCCTGTCTCGAGCCGGAACTGGTAGGTGTTGTCGGGATCAACGCCAGCTGCCGGGTTGAACGGCCTGGGCTCTTCGCCTGGCGGGATCTCGACAACTGTAAGTGCCGGGGTGTTGATCTGCTGAAATCCGACCATGCCGCCTATGGTGCCCGGGCCCATCTGAATTCTAAAGACAGTACCTTCGGCAAGCTGTCTTGCCTGTGCCAGAGAGGCAGCCGAGGCTGCTTCTCTGACGCCCAGCTGGGCTGCCAGCTGCACCGTAGCAAAGCCCAATAAGAGCCAGAAGAGCGATATGAAAAAGATAAGAACCGGTATGAGCAGAAGAAGCGCCGGCGCAAATTCGGCAATTGATGAGCCGCTGCGGCGTCTCTCTCCTGAGACTTTCGCCAGACGAGGCATAGTCTCAACACCTTCAACTTTGCCGGCACACCCGGTCATTATATTCACCCCCGATCATCTATATTCCCATTTCCACTAACCTTTATGGCTGGGAGCTTGCTTTGGCAACC
>CAYPBX010000051.1:7408-9966 GCA_964409075.1 uncultured Candidatus Obscuribacterales bacterium | reverse complement strand
GTATATCATCCGGCCCAGCCTGGATGATGAGTCGACTGACCGGGCGGTGCAGGCTGTGGAGGAGCTGATCAAGTCCGGCGGCGGAGAGGTCATCTCCACGGAGAAGACAGGGCGCAAACGCCTGGCATATGAAGTGGGCAAGATGCGCGACGGCTTTTACGTGCTAACCGAATTCAGGGCCAGTCCGGATTTTATCTCTACGATCAAGCGCGCCATGCAACTGTCGGAAGATATTATCCGCTATCTGGTCATAGCTGCCCCGCCGCCTGGATTGAAAGAGCACACAGCCTGATGACCACGATCGAATTTGAAGGTAATCGCCCATGAGCTTGAGCAAAACAGTCATATCCGGCAAAGTAATTCGCAGCCCGGAGAAGCGCTTTACCCCCAGCAACAACGTCGCCGTAACCGAGTTTGCCATACAAGTGGAGTCGATCAGGCGAGGCGATGGTCCAGCACAGACGAATGTGGTCAAAGTTGTAACCTGGCGCGAGCTTGCCGAGCGTTGCGCACACGAGATAAGTAAGGGCGACCTGGTAGCGGTAGATGGTCGGCTCCAGATCAACAACTACACCACCGCCGACGGGCAGCGACGCCGCGAGGTGGAGATTGATGCTGTGGCTGTTGAGAACCTTACTACCATCTTTGCTGGCTCCCCTCCCAAGGGGCCGACTGCGGAAGAAGGCGCTGTCGCCGAAGTGGGGGCAGCCACCGGCGGCAGAGGCGGTCAGGAGCTCGAGTCGCTGTTTGCAAACGAGGACGAGATTCCCTTTTAACGGCAGGAGGAGAACTAGATGGCTCGAGGGTTTGCTGACGCACCAATGCGCAGGCGAAAGGCTTGCAACTTCTGTGCAGACAGGGTCGAGCACATCGATTACAAGGATCCCAACAAACTGAAGAAGTTCGTGACTGAAAGGGGCAAGATACTGCCACGCCGCATCAGCGGCAACTGTGCCAGGCATCAACGGGCTCTAACAGGGGCGATCAAGAGGGCGCGCGATATCGCCTTGATGCCTTACACCGCTGAAGGCTAGAGAAGCTTGTCGTCTCTCGGGGGCTTCCATTTCCTAGACGGTGGTATATGCCTGGTGTAAAATCATCACCAGTTGCCGAAGTGGTGAAATTGGCAAACACGCTACGTTCAGGGCGTAGTGGGCCTTTGGCCCTTGTGGGTTCAAGTCCCACCTTCGGCAGGCTTTTGGACAGCACGATATGAGGACAGCTTGAGCATACCGTACAGAGGAGATTCCCGCAGGCCGGAACCGAAGCGGGAGCTACCTTTACTTAACGACCGCATCAGGGACCGGGAGGTCCGCTTGATCGACGAGGACGGTAATCAGCTCGGAATCGTGCCGACCCGGGAAGCTCTGACAATAGCCGCGGATAGAGGCCTCGATCTTTATATAGTGCAGCAAGATGCCAATCCGCCAGTAGCACGGATTATGGATTACGGGCGCTACAAGTTCGAGCAGGAGAAGAAGGCCAAGGAGGCTCGCAAGAAATCTCACGTGGTCGACGTGAAAGAGCTGAAGATGCGCTACAAGATTGAGGACCACGACTATCAGGTCAAGCTGCGTAGCGCCAAGAAGTTTCTAAATGCCGGCAACAAGATCAAGGTGCTCATCATTCTGCGCGGCCGGGAGATCCAGCACTCGCACCTGGCTATCGAGCTTTTAGATCGTTTCACTGACGAGTTGAAAGATTTAGCAATCATTGACAGAGAGCCGAAGCTAGAAGGGAAGGCTGTTATAATGATCCTTTCACCACAACAGCCCAGGGGCTGAGGGCCCTTCGGTATTGTCGTTTATTTCTGCGCTCCAGGCTCGATGGCCATGCCTAAGATGAAGACCAACAAAGCTGCTGCCCGGCGCTTCAAGATTACCGCCACCGGCAAGATCCTGCGCCGGCAGGCAGGCACACGCCACCTCAACGAGTGGATGGCACCAAAGGTAAAGCGCAGGCTGCGGGGCTGGAGCCTGCTGGCTGGCGAGATGAGGCTGCACGTGCTTGCCAACTTTCCCTACCGCAAGTATCTGCGCTGAGAGCCGACAGGCAAATAAACCTGCCTTCATAACAAGCAGCCCGGCTCTGCCCGGCAACAGGCAGATGGGAAGGCTCTGGCAGGACCGGTAACCGTTTTAGGGGATGAGAAGAGGACGCTGAAATGGCTAGGGTAAAGAGAGGTTCTGTACTCAAACACCGTCACAGGAAGATTCTCAAGTATGCAAAAGGCTTCCGGGGCTCGAACTCCCGGCTGTTCAGAGCAGCCAACCAGACTGTGATGAAGGCATGGCTGAGCGCTTACAGGGACAGGCGCAGGCGCAAGCGTGACTTCAGGAGGCTGTGGGTTGCTCGCATTAATTCTGCCTGCCGTAAGCACGATCTCAGCTACAGTCGTTTTATAGGCGCTCTCTCCAGAGCCGGCATCTCACTGAATCGCAAAACCCTGGCTGAGCTGGCTGTAGCCGACAAGCCCGCCTTCAGCGCCCTGGTCGAGCTGGCTCGAAGCGCTACCGCCGGATAAGATTGCCATTCCCAATGGCAGCAGACTGAGATCG
>CAYPBX010000051.1:5771-7398 GCA_964409075.1 uncultured Candidatus Obscuribacterales bacterium | reverse complement strand
GCCCCAGGGCGGCTAATCTATTGAAAATCACAGCCATCACAAGCAAGAACAACCCGCTCCTGAAGAGGGTGAGGGCGCTTTTCAGTCGCAAAGGCAGACTCAAAGGCGGTGAGTTTCTCCTGGAAGGCGAAAAGCTTGTTGGCGAAGCGCTGGCTGCAGCAATTGAGCTGAAAAGCGTTCTGGTGAGCAGCGCTTATCTCAAAAGATCCCCTGAAGTTTTACAAGAGCCGTCAGTAGGACAGGTCATGGTAGTTGCCGACAGCCTCTTTTCTCAGATCGCCCCGTCCAAAAACCCTGCCGGAATCCTGGCCATCGCGTCTCTTCCGGAGACTTGCCAGGATGCAATCTTCCGCAAGCGTCCCGAGCTGGTTGTCATTGCTGATGCCATTCAGGATCCCGGCAACCTGGGAACGATCATGCGCACAGCACAGGCAGCGGATGCCGGCGGCATAATCCTGACCCACGGGGCGGTTGATGCCTTCAATCCCAAGGCGGTAAGAGCAGCAGCCGGAGCAGTCTTGACATTGCCTGTTTATCACGCCGGCTCGCTAGCCTGCGCCGTTCAATTAGTCAAGAACCACAACTTGACAGTCTACCTTTGTGATCCTCAAGCTCGTGCTTCCATCTGGGAGACGGATCTCACCGGCCCGGCAGCCTTCATTTTCGGCAATGAGGGACAAGGGCTTGACAGTCAGGCTTATCTCCTGGCCGATTGTGCAATTTGCGTGCCCATGCGCGCCGGTGCCGAGTCGCTCAATGTGGCGGCAGCCGCAGCCGTCGTGCTTTATGAAGCATACAGGCAACGTGCGCGGCGTATTTGAGCTACTATCATTAGAAGGATGGGAGAAGCTGGATGCAGCCAGACATGAGCAAAAGATCGAAGGAAGAGATCAAGAAGTTAGAACTCCATGCCGGTCAGGATGCTGTTGGCACAGAGGCAGATACCGTTGTGATACCGGGGGCAGGCGGCGACGGAGATTATTATGACAATGGCGATGGTCAGGTGATGAGCGTGATCGACCATCTGGATGAGTTGCGATCGAGGATATTTCGTTGCCTGCTGGCATTTTCGACCTGCTTTCTGATTGCGCTCCTGGTTGCTCGTCACATCGTGCACTGGCTTGAGGCTCCCGCCGGCAACATAAGCTTTCAGGCACTCTCCATTGAGGAGCCGCTCATGGTCTACCTCAAAGTCTCCATCTATACTGCACTCATCCTCTCCTTCCCGTACATACTCTATGAGGTCAGCAGCTTCATCGGCCCGGGTTTGACGCGCAGGGAGCGGCAGATAATCAAACCGGTAGTTGTCCTGGGACCGATCCTCTTTGTCGCGGGAGTAGCCTTCGCCTACTACCTGGTGCTACCGCCTATGCTCGGCTTTTTCTTCACCTTCGGGCAAGGCATTACACCGATAAACCAGCGGCTCGATTTCTACATTTCGCTGGTCACATCCTTCTTGCTATATATGGGGCTGGCATTCCAGCTGCCGATTGCCATCTTTGCCGCCTCTTTTACAGGGCTTGTCTCCTCGGCCCAGCTCATGGCAGTCTGGCGCTATGTCCTTTTCTCCTGCGCGGTGGTGGCAGCCATCATAACGCCGGATCCGACCGTCTTCTCGATGTTAATC
>CAYPBX010000051.1:0-5761 GCA_964409075.1 uncultured Candidatus Obscuribacterales bacterium | reverse complement strand
TTGCAGCGCTGGCAGGCCTTTACTTTATCTCGGTTTTGCTCTTAACCCTGATCGGCAGATAAGGCTTCGGGAGTAGCGGTCTTTATGCCCTAATCTTGACAGGTCTGGTTGGTGCCGCAACTGGTGTATGCTGGCCCCATGCTCTTTCAACTGTCCCCGCTTGATCTCCTCAACCTCCTGTTCATCCCGCTGATGGCGATTACGGTAGTGGAGGCGCGCGGCAGCTGGCGCTCTCTCTGGGATGATCGCCTGACACCCCGGGACCGTTATCTGCTGCAAAGGATCGTTATCTTCCTCCTCCTGCCGGCTGTGGTCTTCCTGCACGAGCTAGGTCATGTTGCTGCCATAAAGCTCTTTGGCGGATCGGTTGCCGAGTTTCACTGGGCTTTCCTCTGGGGGTTTGTCAGGCCGGAAGGGCTGTTCAGCCCCGAGGAGCTGGTATGGTCCTACCTGGCTGGCAGCCTGGTGCAGATTGCTGTCGGGATTCTCTCCTTAATCGCCGCCGGCTTTGTAACCAAACCGCCTGTAGTGGCACTCTTGGTATATCTTATGTTCTGGTCGATCGGCGGCACGCTCATACTCTATGCGCTCATGTCAGTCAGCGGGCTCTACGGTGACTGGATCGCCATCTATACAGCTCCTTGCCCCACGCTTGTCCTGGGCATCGCGGTTGTGCATACGCTCATGGTGATTCTGCTCTTATGGGGTCTGTACGGCAGCGGCCCCAGAATCTGGTACCTGTCCAGAATCTGCCCGGAATGGTACGTCGAGATGAAGAGGTTGAGCGAGCTGGCTAAGACAAAGCCGTCTGTCGAGAGCTGGCTTGCACTGGGCTGGTGCTTTTACAACCAGGAGCTTTTCGGCAGAGCAAGACGGTATCTGCTTGCCGCCCAGGCCGCCGACCCGCTCAGCCCGGATGTGCTTCTCTTTGAAGGAGCGCTTCACTACCGCCGCGGCGATATTGAGGGCGCATCGGTCTGCTTCCAGCAGCTGCTCTCACGCAGCGGCCTGACACCCCGCCTGCGAGCCAGGACGCTCATTGCTCTTGGGGGCTGCCGCATCAAGCAAGGAGAGCCTACGCGGGCTCAAACCGCCTATCAGCAGGCCATCGAGTCGGACCCGTTACTTGCCGACGGACGCTTTTACCAGGCGCTTCTGCTCAGGCAGATGGGCATGGAGAAGGAGGCTGAGGCTGAGCTAATGAAACTCGCCCAGGCAGATGAGTCAAGCATCGACTGGATAGATGCTGAGCTTAAGGAGATGGTTTACAGGCAGCTCAGCCAGATTCAAGGTGAGCGACCCGGCAGCAATAATTCTATATAAGGCTGCCTCGGCTCTGCCTGTCTATAATGACAAGCTCTCCAGGCAGCCGCTCATATGAAAGATGTTTACCTGTGGTGCTTGACCGGCATGGGGGCCTATCTGGCCCTCAACACTCTCTGGCGGCTCTGGGCCGATCGTCGCCACCTGACCCGTGAAGATCTCACCGATGAGGATAGAACCCTTGCCTGGCGCCTGGTTCTGTTTGTTGTCTTCCCGCTGGTAAACCTGCTCGACCTGAGGACGACAGTGGTAGCCGCTCAGCTGGCTGGAGGGGATGTCGCTAAGTGGACATACGGTTTGCTCTGGTACCAGGTTGTTCCCGCCAACATCGAGCCTGGCAGTACGCTTGCCGTCGTTGCCGCATCAGGGGCGGTGGCACAGATGGCTCTGGCCCTGTTCCTTCTTCCGACCCTCGCTTTCCGCCCCCACCCGTTTTTTGCCACAGTCATCGGTTACAGCTGCCTCTTTATTTTCGGGCTCACCATCATCCTCGATCCGCTTGTCTCCCTTGCAGGACTGGGGAGCTGCCGCTGGCAGCTGGCTTATTGCCAGGGCGGTGTCGGCGAGCATCTTGGTTTTGCCGGCGCACATCTCATTATAGCCGCACTGTATGTGGCGCTCTTGCCCAGCCAGCGTATCCGCCTGTGGTTTGCTCACCTGTCGAGACCGAATGCTGTCCAGGCGCTGAAAAAGGCATTGAGTCAGTGGCGTCTCTATCCGGACAGCGCGCGTCTTGCCTGCCGGCTGGCTCTGCTTTACGAATGCACCGGACTTAAGCGACGGGCGCTGCGCCATCTCCGCTTGCTGGAAGCACATCTCCCAGACTCCACCTACACCTTGTTCCTGAAGGCGATCCTCTCTTATCGGGCAGGCAAATACCGACAGGCAGAGGAGGCATTTGTCAGAAGCGCCGACAGCCCCGGGGTTGAGGGCGTGTTGAGAGCAGCGCTTTTGGGCGCAGCTGCCTGCTCTGCCTTTGCGGCAGGCAGCGAACCGGCAGCACTCAACCTGGCTGCCCGAGCCTTGGAGTTTGATCAGTCCTGCCTTGTTGCTCGGATGGTCAAAGTAGATATCCTGCTCAAGCAACGCAAGCGGCAGGAAGCAGGGCAGGAGATTCTGTCAGCGCTCAGGCTGGGTCTGACGCTCAATCTGGACAACCGAGTGCCGATTGAGACGGACTGGGCCATGGCTGAGATTGAAAGTATCGAAAAGGAGAGCGGAAGGCAGAGACAGTCAGCGCTTTACGCTGACCATCCTGCCAGGTAGCGGGTTCCCAAGATAATCCCCTCACGCCCTAAAAGCCAGGGTAGAAGCAGCACCAAGGTACCCATGGCCGCCAGGCTCGTCTTGCCGGACAATACCAGGGCAGGCATGGTGAAAAAGCAGAGGAACCAGCCGATAAAGAACGTCTGCAAAAGCGTCAGAGCTACCCAGACACCGCCAGCCAGATTGTCAGGCACACTCAAGAAGGATACCCACAGCGCCATGAGCAACACCTGGTTGAAGGAGAGGAGAATGATGCCAAGCCATTGTCCGATATCGGCAAACGCCTGCCGTCCGCATAAGGCACCGGTAAAGGACATCAGCCAGAGACCGGCAGTCCAGCCGATGCTGTCAAAGAAAAAGCTCTCCTGCCAGGAATCGGCGAAGAGAGACTGGGGCACAAGATCCAGAAGAAAGAGGGGGGTGAGGCACAGCAGGCTGGCTGATAGGGCAGCAATCACCACTGCAAAAACAAAGACCTTGCGTCTGCGGTCAGCTAAAGGCGAAGGAGTCTCAGGCAAATTCACAGCTATTCCCTGCGCTAGGCCACCACTCAACATAAACAAACCCAAGCTGTTGATACTAAACTGCCAGACAGGCTGCTATCAAGCCCGGCAATCCGCCCGCTCTGCCCAGCAGGCAGTCAAGCATAGACAGCCTGGTAAATGCACCACGTAAACGGATGCCTGTGTAAGCTTTGTAACCGATCAAGCATATCTTTAGTTTAGAAAACAATTATAATTTTTTAGCCCATACGGAAGTGATCGTAAAGTTGTCAGGAAACCCGACAGAAGGGCGCTTAGCTTCTGGTCCAACAGATTATTTATGGCAAGGCTTTTGAGCTATTTTGGCTTACCGGGAGGAAGCATCCGTCTGCGTCTCTTTTTGCTCGCCTTTGTCGTTTCGATTCCCTTGATTCTCATTGGCGGCTTCACACTCTGGCGAGAGTACCAGGCTCTCAAAAGCGATGCTCTGCGGGCTGTTACCTTTCAGGCAGCCATTGCTGCCCGGGCAACTGCGCACTGGTTGTCCGCCAATGAAACTGGCGTTCGCAGCCTCTGCGCCCTGCCACAGGTAGTCGGGCTCCGTAGCCTGCCTGCCTCCGAGATTCTTGCTGCCGCAGCCCGGGCACATCCGATGTGGACGGGTGTTTTCCTGGTCGATAACAAGACAGATGCAGAAATTGCCGGCAGCCAGCCATCCTTACCTGCAGCCGGACTGGTCGTCAGGCAGATGCCCTTTTTTAGGCAGATGCTGACGACAAAAGCTCCGGCTTCCTCCGGGTATACAATCTGTGCTTTTACCGGCAAACCAGCAGTCTTTGTCGGCTGCCCTGTACTCAAGGGCAAGCAGGTCGTAGGTGCTGTGATCGCCTCGGTTAAGCCGGATGGGCTTGGCAAGCTGTTTCAAGGACTGGGGGAGTCTTCCGGGGCTGTAATCACCGTAGTCGACTCGCAAAAGGTAGTGGTAGCCAGGACGCTCGACAACCATGTCTGGGAGGGGCAAGACTTCTCCGGCGCCAAAACCGTGCGTGCAGCTATGCAGATGGGCCAGGGCACTCTGGAGGCCGTCGGCATAGCCGATTCAACCAGAAGAGCATACGCCTTCCAGCCAGTAGCCAACACGGGCTGGCTGGTCATCGCTGGGATTCCCACCAGGCAGATTTACGGCAGTCATACGGATCGATTTGTCATGATGATTGCTCTGTCCTCATGCGCCCTGTCAATATCGGTTTTTCTCGCCTTCAGCCTGGCTAAGCAGTTCACAAGGCCGATTCACCGCCTGGTGCGGGAGGCAGTCGCGCTGGGCCGCGGCGACTTAAAAACAAGGGTCGCTTATCCTTTATCCGATGAGTTCGGGTTGCTGGCCCGGGCCTTCAATGAGATGGCCGAGCGTCTCCAGCTCAACCACGAGCACAAGCAGATGGTCGGGCGCATCTCGGAGGCGGTGAGGCAATCACTCGATCTTGATGAGGTGCTCAATACCACGGCCTCCGAGCTGGGTCAGGCTCTGCAGGCCAGCCGTTGCTGCCTGGCGCTCACGGATGCCTCAAAGGGCGCAAGCCTTGATGGTAGGGAGCTGGTTTTCAATCATATGTGGTGGGACGCAGCTGCCGGCGGCACCGCGCTGACGCACCGAAAGCTAACGCTGTCTTCAGGCAGCATTCTCAAGACCATTCTCGAGCAGGGCTCGATCCTCTCCATGGATGTGCTGAACACCAGCTCTATCTTCGAAACACCCGGAGCTTATCCGGATGACTGGCGCTCGATTAAATCCTTGCTTGCCTGCCCGGTAAGCACCGCCGCCGGCCCACTGGGGCTCATCCTCATTCAGCAGGTAAACCAGCGGCGTCTCTGGACGGATGCCGAGCTGGAGCTTGTGGAAGCTGTGGCCGGCAATGTTGCTTTAGCGCTGGACCATGCCAGCCTCTACCGCCAGGCGCGCACTCTTGCCGAGCAGGAGATGCTCATCAACCACATTGTGCGTGCGGTGCGCAGCTCGCTTGATCTCGACACGATATTGCATGTGGTGACACGGGAGCTGGGCGAGGCTCTGGCAGCGGACCGCTGCCAGATAGCACAGCCGGCTTACGATCTGGGGCTTGCGATAACACATGAGTTTCACCGCCCGGGACTCAAAGCTACCGCAGGTTCTAGCCTGTATGATCACACCTTGAACTTTGACCCGTCGCTTGCAACCAGAAGCCCACAGGCAACGGTCTTGGGGATCAACCTGGCTCCTGAAAGCAGCTCCTTGGCAGGTGCGGTGCTGGATGACCAGCTGGTGGTCATCCCGGACACCCAAGCTCACGGGGCAATAGCCAGCTTGCCGGGCTTTCTGGCACGCAGCAGCAGTCGCGCCTTGATTGCAGCGCCTCTCTTGGATAAGAGCTCGCATTTAGGCATACTTATCGTGCACCAATGCAGCAAGACCCGAGAATGGTCAGTCTTTGAAATTAACCTGGTGGCAGCGATTGCTGACCAGGTTGCCGCTGCTATAAGCCATGCCCAACTTTTTGCTCAGGTACAGAGACAGGCTGTAACCGACGGGCTGACCGGGCTCTACAATCACATCTACCTCAAAAGGCGCTTGTCTGAGGAATGGCGGAAAGCCAGACGGAAGAACACAGCGCTGTCTTTAGTCATGGTCGATCTCGATAATCTCAAGCAGGTAA
>CAYPBX010000050.1:9282-9986 GCA_964409075.1 uncultured Candidatus Obscuribacterales bacterium | reverse complement strand
ACGCCCAGAAGCAGCGGCTACAACGCTCAGCAGATAAGAATGGCTCTCGAGGGTCTGGCCGTGGTCGAGGGAGACCGCGTGAGAGCCAACTGTGTCGGGGCGGCAGCTGCCGACTTCCGGGTTGCTGAGACATCCCCCAAGGGCGCGGTTGTCTTTCATTTTGAGACCGAAGTCAAGATTCAAGAGGTGTCTGAGAACAAGGTTGCCGGACGCGCTCGCGTCAGTTATGAGGACGTAGGCGGGCTGCGTGATCAGATAGGCCGCATTCGCGAGATGATTGAGCTGCCGCTCAAGTATCCGCAGGTCTTCGAGCGGCTTGGCATCGAGCCACCCAAGGGTGTTTTAATGTACGGCACCCCCGGCAGCGGCAAGACCTTGATTGCTCGGGCCGTGGCAGCAGAAGCCGATTGCTTCTTTATCAAGATTAATGGCCCGGAGGTTATACACAAATTTTACGGGGAGAGCGAAGCCAGGCTGAGAAACATCTTTGAGGAGGCAGCAAAGAAAGCGCCCGCCATTGTCTTTATTGACGAGATTGACGCCATCTCACCCAAGCGGACAGAGGTGCTGGGAGATGTGGAGAAGAGGGTGGTCGCTCAGCTCCTTGCCCTTATGGACGGGCTGCAATCGCGAGGGCAGGTGATTGTGATTGGAGCCACCAATATCCCTGATGCTCTCGATCCTGCCTTGAGACGCCCCGGGCG
>CAYPBX010000050.1:251-9272 GCA_964409075.1 uncultured Candidatus Obscuribacterales bacterium | reverse complement strand
TAGGTCGATGCCGATTGCACAAGATGTTGACTTGAATTACCTGGCCTCCATCACCCACGGATTTGTTGGTGCCGATCTTGCTGCGTTGTGCCGCGAGGCGGCTATGAATTCAGTTCGTGCTCTCATGCCGCAGCTGACGGTTGATACTGACGATCTCCTCGATGATGCCCTTGCGCGCCTTGATGTGAAGATGAGCCATTTTCTGGAGGCCATGCGCGAACTCGAGCCATCGGCTATACGAGAGGTTCTCGTTGAGACTCCAAATGTCCGCTGGCAAGACATCGGAGGTCTTGGGCCGGTCAAGCAGGTGCTGAGAGAGTCCATTGACTGGCCGCTCAGGTATCCGCACCTGTTCGCGGAGGCTAAGGTAAAGCCGCCTAGAGGTATCTTGCTCGCCGGTGCGCCCGGGACAGGCAAAACAACACTAGCCAAGGCTCTGGCACGCGAGAGCGAGGCCAACTTCATCTCTATCAAAGGTCCGGCCTTGTTCTCCAAATGGGTGGGGGAGACCGAGAAAGGTGTGCGCGAGATCTTCCGTAAAGCCAGGCAGGTGGCACCAACCATTATTTTCATAGACGAGATAGATGCGCTTGCTCCTGCGCGTGGCCGTGCAACTGGCGACTCCGGGGTCGCCGACCGTGTCATAAGCCAGCTGCTCACGGAGATGGATGGGCTGGAGGAGCTCAAGGGAGTGGTTGTCGTGGCTGCAACGAACCGCAAGGACATGCTCGATGCTGCTTTGTTGCGTCCAGGACGTTTCGACCTGGTCCTGGAGCTGCCGGTGCCTGATGATAGCGAGCGCCTGGAGATTTTAGAGATTCATGCCCGGGGCAGGCCGTTTGCAGCGGATGTGAACCTCAGGCAGCTTTGCGGCGAGCTTGCCGGCTGGGTAGGGGCCGACATCGAATTGCTGGTCAACAGGGCGAGCATTTTAGCGATTCGCCAGTATGTTGACTCCGGTGAGACCGGGACGCTTACGATAAGCCGGGAGCATCTTCGGCAGGCAATCTCACTTGGCACGAGGCATCGGCAAGAGAAGGAGAGCTTATGACCACGGCCGAGCGCACCGGCAGAGAAGACATCAAGACAGCAACAGGTCTTTATCTTTACTGCGTGGTCGATGCGGGCGAGATCCCTGAAGGCGGTTGGGATATTTCCGGCCTGGAAGGCCAGCCGCTGGGTTCTATAGCCCACCGCCAGGTAAGCGCCGTTGTAAGCGATGCAGTTGGGCAGCGCCAGAACGCCACGCGTGAGAACCTCACCACACATACGCTGGTGCTGGAGAAAATCCTGGAGCATCAACAGATACTGCCAATACGTTTCGGGATTGTCGCTAACCGGCAGGAAGATGTGATCAACAAGGTCTTAAAGCCAAACTACTGGAAGTTCAGCGAGCTTCTGAGCCAGCTTAAAGGCAAGAAGGAGCTGGGAGTGAAGGTTCTCTGGAACCGGGGGAGCATTCTCAACCAGATCCTGGCAGAGGACGAGCAGATTCGCCAGCTCCGGGATTCCCTGGATGGCAAGCCCGAAGAAGCAATCTATTACGAGAAGATCAAGCTCGGGCGTTTCGTCGAGGCAGCTCTAACATCAAAGCGCTCGCTGATAAAAGACGAGATCCTCAAAGCCCTTAATACCTTCTCGATAGATTGTCGCGAAAACCAGCTGTTGACTGAAAACATGGTTCTCAATGCTGCCTTTCTGGTTCCTGAAGGTAACGAAGGCGAGTTTGAGTCAGCCTTAAACGATCTCAATAGCAAGTTTGCCGAGGCGCTTATTTTTAAATTCACTGCTGTAGCTCCTCCCTATAACTTTGTCAATATAACCATCAAGCTTTAGGTGGCAAATGGGCTTGCTGACGACACTCTTGACTCTTCCGGTGACAGGTCCTTTTAAAGGGCTGATAGCAATTGCTCGCCACATACAGAGCCAGGCGGAGGAGGCTGCGGAGCCGAGCGCCTCCTCCATACAGACGCGTCTTATGGAGCTGGAGGCTCTATTGCTCTTAGAGGAGATCTCATCTGAAGAGTATGCCCGGCAAGAGGAAGAATTGCTTAAAGAGCTGAATGACAAGCTTGCTTATGAAGAGGAGAAGCAAAGCAGCTCTTGAGAGGGGCGCCTTGTGTACGGACGGTAATTAAAGCCATGAGGATAAATAAGACAGCGTTACCCAGAGGTGTTGTTAAACCGGGAGCCACCAAGTCAGAAGTAGTCGACCTTCTTTCCTCCCTGAAACTTGTCTTGTTTGCAGGCAAAGGTGGTGTGGGGAAAACGACTCTGGCTGTATCCCTGGCTCTTTGTGAGGCTTTCGCTAATCCTGGTAAGAAGATTCTTTTAGTTTCGCTGGATCCAGCGCATTCACTGGCGCTTTTGTTCGGCGAAGAGATCCGGCCGGCCGTTGCCGGGGTTGCGCTGTCAGGTGTGAGCAAGTGGCTCGATGGGCGTCTCTGGGAGTTTTCTCATGCAGCAAATTTGATTCTCAGCCAGCCGGATTTCTCCCAACTGGCAGGAGTCTTTCAAGACTTGTACGGGGCAGCTATTGAGAGCGTCGCTGCAGAGGGAACTCTCCTTGACAAAGAGGAGGTCAGCTCCTTTGTTGATATCTCCATGCCTGCTGTCGGTGAGCTCATGGGGCTTTTGGCCATAGCTGATCTTATCGGCTCCAATGCCTGCGACCAGGTAATACTTGATACAGCGCCTACCGGGCATATGCTGCGCATGCTCCACCTCCCGAGTTTCCTCAAGTGTATGACAGAAGCTCTGTCCATGATGGAGTCCCGGCATGAGATGGTTGTCTCAAGCCTAGTAGGCAGGTACAAGGAGAGCGATGACAACCTTGTAATTGAGTCTCTGGTCAGACAGGCAGATTGCCTTGCCGATTGCTTGAGTGACGAGAAGTTGACCGGTGTTGTTGTTGCCACGCTGGCCGAGCACCTGGCGCTGAAAGAGACAGAGCGTCTCATCCTCTCCCTCAACGAAGAACATTTGCCTGTGGCAGCGATTCTGATAAACGCCATGGAAGGTAGCAGTAACTGCTCCTTTTGCTTGTCCCGCCTCAAAGTGCAGGCACCGTATCTGGCAGCGCTTGCGCGAACATTTGCCGGGCTCCATCATTTCGTTGTTCCGCTGGGAGCCGGTGAGCCCAGATCAACAGAGGCTTTGAGGAGGCTTCTGTCAGACAGTCGAGAATATTTTCTCGTGCCCGGCCCGGCTCAGGCAGACCGTGATCAGGCAGGAGCGGTGTCATCACCTGCCAGAGCAATGGGACATTTGCCGGACTTTATTGACAGCGGTTGTCGCCTCCTGATTTTTGCCGGCAAAGGCGGAGTCGGCAAGACAACCATCGCCTGTGCTTCTGCGTGGTACCTGGCCGGCAAACATGAGGAGAAAAGCATTCTCCTGGCTTCCATAGATCCAGCACATTCGGCAGGCGACTGCCTTGGCGAGCCGTTGAGTGGCAAGCCCAGCCAGCTGTCCGGGAACCTCTGGGCAGTCGAGATAGACTCAAAGGTACTGCTTGCCGAGTTCAGGAAGACGTATCAGGCGGAGATGAATGATCTGCTCAGCCGCCTTTTAGTCCACGGAAAGGCAGACCGTGGTGTGGAGATGGCGGTCGATGCCGAGATTATCGAGAGGCTTCTCGACATGGATACTCCGGATCTGAACGAGTTCATGACCTTGCGGCGAATCTCGCAGCTGTCGGGGGAAGGCAAGTACGATCTTGTAATTATTGATCCAGCACCAGCTGGACATTTCCTGAGATTCCTTCAATTGCCCGAGCTTGCCAGGGCGTGGATCAAAGCTACCCTTGGCGTTACCAAAAAGCATGGTGGGCTCAAGTCCTGTCCAGCGTTGGTTGCCGAGCTCATTTCTCTCATGCATGGCATCGATGATTTTCAAGCTATAATGCGCGATCCCCATAAAACCGAGATCGTAGCAGTAGCAACGCCGCGCAAAATTGCTCTGGCAGGAGCTTGCGAGATGATCGAGCGCCTGGACCAGCATGGGGCCGGTAGAAATATTGTCATCAACATGGTCAGGACAACCAACGATGAGTGCTCTTTTTGCCAGCGGGTTTGTGCTTATGAATCGCAGCAGATAAGGAGATTTAGAGAGAAGCTTTCAGATTTGAACATAGTAAAGCTGCCGATTGCCGAGCATGAAATCCGCCAGGGCGAGGCGCTGGCTTACCTTGGAGAGGCGCTCTATGGATAAAGGTCTTTATCTCTATGCAATCGGAAGATGCGACGGCTCGTTGTCCGATGTGTCAGGCATAGACGGCATCGACCCTAACTATATGCTCGAACCCCTTGCTACCGACAACCTCATTGCATTGGTAAGCTACGTCCCGCTTTCGGAATTCGGCACTGAAGCATTGAAAAACAATCTGCAGGACATTTCCTGGTTGGACAAATCAGCACGGACGCATAACACCATCGTTAAGCAACTGCACGACGTGATAAACATTATCCCCGTGCGCTTTGGAACTGTTTTCTATTCCAAGGACGGGGCTCTTCAATTTCTCAAGAACAATGAGAGCTGCTTGCTTGAACTGTTGGACAAAATCGACGGATTCACCGAAATGGGAGTGCCGCTCTACTTCGACCGAAGCGCAATAATCAAACATCTGACTGAGCAAGATCCACGGCTTTCCAAGCTAGAGTATGCCGGCACGGGAAATAAAACAGGGACTTCCTATCTACTCCAGAAGCGGATCGAATCTCAGCAGGCAGCAGAGTTTTATACAGTTATTGACCAATACGTCGAAAGCGCTATTGCTGAGCTGGCACCAAAGGCAAAAGAGGTATATCGCGCACAAACTGCGCCTGTGCCGAACAGCAACTCGCTCTTTTATGTAAATATCGCCTACCTGGTGGCCACTGAAGAGCTGGAACCTTTCAAGCAGGCAGCAGCGCGCTGGCAAGAGATGATGTGCGAAAAGGGAGTAACGGCTAGAGTAACTGGACCCTGGCCCCCATATTCTTTCACCAACGAGCTTCACCAGTCAGGACTGGAGGGTTAGCTCATGCCAAATGTTGCGACTTCAACCTCCGCCCAAACAAAGGAGCAAGACGTTACGCTCCTAGACCTTCTCGATCGCTTACTGTACACGGGTGTAGTAATTCGAGGTGACGTTACCATTTCTGTAGCAGATGTTGATCTCATTTATCTGCAACTAAATCTCCTGTTGACCTCCGTTGCAAAAATGGTAGCTATCGGCAACGAAAGCACATCCCAGAAGAACATTGCCGAGGTGAGATCATGACTGCTTGCAGCCAACACCGCCTCCACAGATACAGCCCGACGCGCACGAGACGTGGCAGTGGCTCTGCGCAATTGATGCTGCAAGAGAATCCCCCTGTCAAGAACACGGATAAGCGGTCAATTCGCAACAGCCAGTGCAATGGACAGAAGATTCTGCTTGATCCAGACAATGTCGAGAAGGGGCTTGCCAAGCTCGTTCTGATCATACTCGAGCTGCTTAGGAAGCTGCTTGAAAGGCAGGCTATTCGTCGAATGGATCAAGGACAGCTCACAGAAATCCAGATCGAACGAATGGGCCAAACCCTCATGAAACTGGAGGAGAAGATTGAAGACCTGAGGAAACTGTTCGGTCTGACTGACGATGACCTGAACATCAAACTTGGTCCGTTAGGTAATTTGATGTAGGAGGGCCGTGAATGTCTAGACAAATTCAAACTGCGGTGCAGAGCGATAGCCTGGCGGACATCCTGGAGCGAATTCTTGATAAAGGGTTAGTCATTGCCGGCGATATCACAATATCGATCGCTGATATCGAGCTTCTTAAAATCAAGATTCGCCTTATAGTCTGCTCAGTTGATAAGGCCAAGGAAATAGGTATTGACTGGTGGCAGTCCGATCCTGCTCTCTCAGGCAAGGCTGCCAGGGAGGAGCTGAAATCTGAAAACGAGCAACTCCGAAAGCGACTAAGCGAACTGGAGGCAGTTGTTGCTGCCTCTTCTCAAACTCTTGCAGATGGGCCGTTTGACACCGAGCTTTAGTCCGGTTCCTATTAATACACTGCCCGGAGGGTTTTGCAAATGCTACTAATTAAAACAATGCAACACACAAAAAAGATGGGGTCGCTGAAGAGCTTTCGTTCCAATCCGTTACCTTCGGGTCCACGTATGAATGGCATTGATCGTGGACGAATTGAAAGCGCTGAAGGCAAACTGGAAGTTGCCAAGGAGAGATTAAGCTGGCTCAAGCAGCAGTGGGAGACACAGCAACGAAATTAGGAGGGGAACTTTCGATGGCGGTTCAAATGAATGAAACCTTCAGTAATGCTGAGTCAAATGAGTACGCTTGTGCCTTTTGCAAAGGCAAGGGAGTAGATCCTTTTGGTGTCATGTCCTTTCTATCCTTATGCGTTGTGTGTTTGGGCAAAGGGTTTATTGAGCTCCCTGGCACTGTTCACAAATGTGCTTATTGCAAGGGGAAGGGAGAATCACCTACCGGAACTAGATGTACCTGTCCTGCCTGCCGCGGCAAAGGGTTGATACCTATTAAAGAACCAGTCAGTACCTGTCCGGACTGCCAAGGAAAAGGGACAAAAGATAATTGGTGGTACTGCATTGGCTGTCATGGAGCCGGACTGGTTTCGTTAGATGTCCTGGTTACAACCCGCTGAGATTACCTTTGGAGGGTACAAGATGCCAACAGTAGCACGAGAAAAAACGACCAGTCGCCGGAGGTCATTAAACCTGTCGATGTGCTCTGTTTACGCCATTGTACCGTCAACTCATTCTGGTCCGCTTCCCTGCGCAGGATTCGATGGACATGAAGAGATCAGGACCATAGCCTATAACGATGTAGCTGCGATTATCGGGCAGCGAGATCTTTTAGATCTGACAACAATGTCCAAGGAGGAGCTCCTTCGCGCTCTTATGGACCATCAAAAAATTGTGGAAACTGTAATGGCACACTTCGATGTCCTGCCTGTGAAATTTGGCACGTTCCTGTCGCAGGAGCAAGTGCTTACGCTCCTCAAACACGGATACAAGACGTTTCAAAGCTTCCTGATGAAATTCAGTAACAAGGTGCAGATGGAGCTCGTCGTCACCTGGGACATCAACACCGTGATAAGCAGAATAGCCGCAGAACCAGACGTAGCTACACTGGTTGCTGAGGCGAAGGCACTTAAACCGCAGCCAGACACCCAAGCCGGGATCATAATAGGTCAGTTGGTAGAGAGCAAGCTAAGCAAGAGAAAAGCAACTTTGGCTGAGGAGATCGAAAGTGCTGTCGGTACAATATGCCTGAAGAAGCACTCGAATCCGATCTTGAGCGATCAGATCATCGTCAACCTTGGATTGTTGTTAGAGAGCAAGGAAACGGAAATATTAGAAAGAACTGTCAATGAGCTCGACGAGCGTTTCAACCAGCAGCTAACGTTCAAAATAATTGGTCCATTACCTCCCTACAGCTTCGCTACGGTCCGTGTTGAAACACCTGATTTCGAGACGATAAATCATGCTCGGAAGCGTATGGGACTCTCTGTGAGCGCAAGCTTGCAGGAGATCGATGCTCGCTACCGTGCTATCGCCCGAATTGTCCATCCGGATCAAGCAGCTGGAAATGCAGCAGCGTTTCGTCAGCTGACGGCAGACTATCGACTACTTCGCGACTGTTGGACCACCTTGATTGGCAACGACAACACTGATACAAAATGTCGTTTCAGCAGAACATTGTGTAGCACTCCTGTGTTCTCCATTGGCAAGCCAGAAGAACCAAATGCATAACAGAATTTCTCATCCGGCACAAGCTGCAAACTTCATTAGGACTGGTCGTTGGGCTTGTTTCGTCCGACTCCTGTCATTGCTACAGGCTGACGTCCACGCTGGACATAGACCCCTGAGAGCTCGGCGTGCTGGAATTCCTCAAGGCCAGAGAGATCGACTCGATAAGGTAGAACCTGTGGATTGAACTCGATGCGGTCGGGCAGGCTGCCATCCGGCTGGCAGAAGTGTCCGCATATCGAGTAATGGTCCTGTGCAAAGCGCTCAACTTTGGGATTGACAAAATAGCCGACCTTTATGCCGGCCCAAGTGTAAACAGGAACAATTACATCGGGCATCGCCTCGTCTCCCCGTGCCTGAAGCCCTGTTAGACTTTGTACCAGGCCACTGCAGATCTTAGTCTAAGTTCTTGGCTTACCCGTGTTAAGAAATTGAGGAAGACTTCTTGATAGAGATTCAAAACATGTCAGGATGGTTTAGTAATATTAGGCGGGCTGAAATGTATAGTTTATCCAGCCGTTCAGGAAGAGAAGCAAAGAGGAGATAGTCATGTCCTATACCATCGTTGCAGATGTTTGCGAGGGTGTAGCCGATTGTATTCCGGTCTGCCCTGTGGAATGCATTCACTGGGCAGAAGAGAAGACTAACGAAAAAGGGACCAAATATACTTATATTGACGATGCCACCTGCATAGACTGCGGTGCTTGTCTATCTGTCTGCCCGATTGAAGGAGCCATTCTCGACGATTGGAAGCCAGAGCTGCAGAAGCCATAGATTTAAGTGTCCCAGAACTCTTCCCCTGCTGACACCAGGGAGTTCATACGCTCTTCAAGCAGCGACCTGAACTGCTCGATTTGGTTTGCGGTTGCTCCGTTTGGCACATAAATTGGCTCGCCGTACAAGTAGACGATGGGCGAGGCCCAGAGAGGTCCCAGGAAGCTATCCCAGGAAGGGAAGCGCCAGTCAGAGCGCGACTGGCAGACAAATGGGACTATGGGAGCAGCGGTAAGCTCTGCAATCCTTACGATTCCAGGTTTTACTTTTTCTTGCGGGCCTCGCGGTCCGTCCACCACGGGACCTTCTGGGTGCTGGTGGATGTCCTGGCGGCGTGCCCAGTTCGCTCGGACGCCGCGAAGCGCCTGGCGCAAGCGGTCATCCACGGCCTGAGCTCGCGGTACTTCTTCCCCACGAACGGGGCGTACCTGAGAGTGCTGAATCATCTGCGGCATGACATGTTCCACTCCCATGCGGGGTCCGTAAACGT
>CAYPBX010000050.1:0-241 GCA_964409075.1 uncultured Candidatus Obscuribacterales bacterium | reverse complement strand
CCATTGTACGAGGACATGCTCGCCCAGATGGCTACGGACAATCCGACCTGGTTCACGCAGCGGATCCGGCTCTGGACGCACCAGTCGGAAGTGACCCGTGGTAGCGAGCTGATCCTTGATGGGGTGTTCCTGCGGCACCTCACCTTTTCGACACGGGGCGGGCCGTTGACGCTTGAGCAGAAGCTTGAGACGCTCGAGCGGCGGTTCAAGCTGATTCATGTGCGGACCGATCCGGCGACGG
>CAYPBX010000049.1:0-10164 GCA_964409075.1 uncultured Candidatus Obscuribacterales bacterium | reverse complement strand
GGGGTAAGGTCGAGAAGTACTTAGTCGACTACAAGAGGCAATTTGTGGTGACTGACACCAACGGCAACCAGATTAACGTGAGCTGTGACGAGAATGGCTGGCCGAATCGCCTGGCCTGGAAAGATGCCGAGGGGAATGAATACGTCGCACTGAAAGGCGGTGGTGATAGACCGCTGTGGCTAGTGCGCAAAAACGGTCAGCTGATGCGGGAGGACGCGCATTTTATTCAGCCCGAAGGTGAAATCAATCAACCAATCCCCCGGTCGCCCATCTCAATCAAATCAGGAATCGTTCTGCCCAAGAGGCTATACAATGTAAGCTTCGACCCTGGCACAGGCCAGCTATCATACACAAATGATGCCGGAGCCCGTACGGTCTTCTACTCCGATGGCACTGTAACGCATGCTGACGGCAACGGGAAAGTTATAGTATCAATTCCTCCGGACGATCCAAGGCGCAAACCAAGGAAGAGGTAGTGAGTCCAAGAAGCGGAATTCGGCTTCCTTCACGAATTTTCAACAAAATTGTTGTATTCTCTCCGTCAGTGGCAATCGGGTAGTACAAAGAACACGAATTTGATACTACGCTCTTTTTTCACTTTCGGTGGTGGGGGATGGTCAAATTTGCCTGGCATACGGATAGATTAACTTTGAGGGATCTGCAGAGCTGTTATTTGTGAGGTCGTCGTTCTCGTCTTCTTGAGGAAAATCATGAGTGAAATTGTTTCTGAGTCCGAAAGCGCAAGCGAGAAGCATCAGTCTGCCTTCAGCACGCTCGACCAATACCGTCATGCTCTCAGCGATCGACACGACTTTGATTTAGAGGCTCCTGAATTCCAAGTAGGGCAGGAGCGGGACAATCGGCAGGCGAAGGCTGAACCGGATCGCTTCGAGCGACGCTTGCAGCCACGTGAATTCAGCGCGCTGGGTACTTTCGGGGAGTTCTACGCTGGCCAGTTCGGCTTGAATTGCCGGCATGTTGATGTTGTCCGGAATGGGGACCGCGTGCGCATTCAAATGCAGCGGCAGGCTGATGCCATGCCGTACCAGGTAATCGCATCCGAATTGGAGATTGGCCGGCAGCTCAACTACGATATCTCTGTCACAGATGGAGTAGTTGTATTGGACCACATAACCGGACTAACACATCCAAGCCCGGGAAATCGTGCTAATCTGCCTGTTCACCGCCTGGAGCTGAGGCCCCACCGGGAGGGTGGCACAAGCGTGATAATAACGCAAATGGTGGATGGCCGACCGATGACGCAGACGCGCACCTGGGGTAATACCATTGCCTACGATGGCTTCAGGGATCTGCTCCAGTGCGCCCGCCGTCTGAGACCTGTCCGCTGAGGACCGTGCTGTCTTCCCGCACGCGGCCCGTATCTGTATTTGAGATTCATTTATACTGGATACACGAACATAGCGGACACTTCTCGGAACGCTCAATTCGCCGCACCTGATCTAATGCAACTATCGGCCCACCGGGGCATTTCGGTACTTATGAGGAATCGGAGGCTGCATGCTGCTGAATAGAAACGATCAATCGCGTCCTTCGTAAAGGCGTGGTGAATTGCCGCTCGAAATGCTCCACAGTGCTGACACCGGCATAGCCATCATATCCTTGTCGAACTGCAACACGTTCGAGCCGTTATACAAGACGATGCCACAACGAAAGTTTTCGCGGGCATCTGTCTTGAGGGCACGCAACCCCTTGCAATTGTCTGCGGTCACCGTTGATGATGCCTTGCTCTCGACACCGACGATCTGGCCATTAGCTGCTTCCATAACCAAATCTACCTCGTATCGAGTGTCAAGTGTGCGGTAATGATGCAAACGCGGACGCACTTGACTCCAAGCTGCTTGTTTCATCAGCTCCATGACAATGAAATTTTCAAGGACCAAACCGAGCATTGTTCGATTTGCCTGTAAGGCCGATGCGTCTCTACCCATTAGATAGCATAGCAAGCCCGTGTCATTGAGATAGAGCTTTGGTGTCTTGACCAATCTCTTTCCGAGGTTGCTAGACCATGACGGGAGCAATACCACCAGAAAGACCGCTTGAAGCAAAGACAGATAACGTTTGAGCGTCATATACGGTAGCTCCAACGACCTGGAGAGATCTGCCAGATTCATGAGTCCACCAGCGCGCGAGGCGATCAGTGACAATAAATTCGGCAGTTCGGTCAAGCCCTCTATGCTGCTCAGCTCTCGAACATCACGCTCAAGTATTGAGTTGATGTAGCTTCGATACCAGTTCTCGCGAGCCCGCGCAGTCTCTCTTGCTAGGACATCTGGATACCCGCCTGAAACAAGAATTTTAAGCAAGGATGGTAAGACCATTTCCTTGACTGAGGGCACATCTTTGCTACGGAAGCAATGGTCTATGAATGACTCTTTCCTGCCGGCGATTTCTCCTTGCGACAACGGCCAGAGTGTATACAACTCCATTCTCCCAGCCAGAGACTCAGCCAGCTTCGGCAGACTCAATACATTGGCTGAACCGGTCAAAATAAACCTGCCGGGTTTGCGATTGTTGTCGACGGACTCTTTAATGGGCAGAAAAAGCTCATGTGCTCGCTGGATCTCATCGATAATCACTCTTTCGCGCAGCCCTTGAAGAAAGCTCTTTGGTGAGGTCTTTGCCAGTCCAGCCGTGGCCATGTCATCCAAGGTTATGTATTGGGGACGGTTCTTTTCCGGGAAAAGCCCTTTGGCGAGAGTACTCTTTCCGGTTTGCCGGGCGCCGTTGATTAGGATGACCGGACTGTGCCGGGCTGATTCCAATAAATCCTGTATTAGGTTGCGAGGGAAGAGCATAATGAAATATTACCACTCAGTGGTATAATTTCTCCCTACAAGTTGTTAAAATATGGGATAGGTGCAAGTCGCATGGGAAACAGCCTCATTGGGGCATATGTAGAGAAGCTGCGATAGGACGCAATGGCCCGGATATACTACAGCTTGCTATCAGACTAATAAAATGCTAGCATTGAATGCTAATACAGGAGATGCAATCATGGCATCTATTACCGTAAGAAATTTACCGGACGAGATCCATAGGGCTTTGCGAGTGCGTGCTGCTCAGAACGGACGTAGTACTGAAGCAGAGATCCGGGAAATCCTAGAAGCGGCAGTTAGACCGACTGAGCGCCTAAAACTTGGCTCTGCCCTAGCCGCTCTTGGGGATAAATATGCCCTGGAGTTGGAAATTGAGAGAGACCAAGAACCCAGTCGCATAGTGTCTTTTGAATGATTATTGTCGATACAAACGTTGTTTCTGAAGCCGTAAGACCGGGTAGGAACCCGGCAGTAGTGGACTGGCTCGATGCGCAGATCGTCGAGACGCTCTATTTCACTTCAACGAGTCTATCCGAACTTAGGCTAGGCATCGAAAGTTTGCCCGCAGGCAAGCGGAAAGATGCACTCAGTGCTGATGTCAACGCGCTGGTAGCAAACTTTTTTGGCTCGCGGATATTGCCCTTTGATAGGGAAGCGGCTCTAGCCTATGGTGTAATTGTGGCAGCCGCTCGGGCTGTGGGTCGGGCAGTATCCGTCACAGACGGGCAAATTGGGGCGATTGCCAGCGTGCACAGCTTTAGCGTTGCGACCCGCGACACTGCACCTTTTGCTGTCCTCGGCATCTCAGTAATCAATCCATGGAACCCTTAACTGTGCTTTCAGTTTATATTTAGGAATCTACGAATTGCCGGTTCTCTGGACAATCAAGCAGCCACATAATACCGGCAGCTCATTAGAGAATGGCTGGATTGTTTTTGGCAAAATAAAAGTAGTCCACTTTGGCAAGAATGGCAGTCGAAAATGGGGCCACTTGCCAACTAGAAAATTAGCGTATATGGTGTACCAACCAACGGCAAGCAGCTGAATAGCTTTCGCAACCAGGTAATTCGTCACTGGCTACATATCCTGAGAAGGCGTAGTCAGAGGAATCGCATAACCTGGGAGCGAATGCGGCAGCTTGCAGACAGGTGGCTACCTCCTGCTCGCATCAAACATCAATATCCACTTGAACGATTTGGCGTCAGGACCTGAGGTAGGAGCCGCATGCGCTAAGGAGTGCTCGTGCGGATCGGTGCGTGGGGTCAGGAGCAATTCTGATCCCTACCGCGACTTTCACGCGATCACCGCTCGCGCCAGGAGGCTCCACAATCGCTGTTCTGACATCCCCGAGGGTAGATGCCACCGGTATCGGGCATCTCCCCTGCCGCGCGCTCTTCAATTAATCACTGTATTTGTGCCGCCGATTCCGAGTACGTGTTTTCCTCCCTGACACGGAAGTTACTCCCTTGTCACCCCTTCTTTGTCCGCTTAGAATCCGGTAATGCCGGCTCATGGTATTGGCAAGTCATGAATATAACGAAGGCCGCACAGGCAGGCTCGGCGACGCTGGCGCGCTGGCATGCGCTTCTGGCGACTTGGCTGGGCGAGTTGTTTGACGGCATGGACGCTTCGATCTTCGTGCTCGTCCTCTTCCCGGCGCTGTCCGAGCTGACCGGGACGACCGACCATTCCGCCGTCGGACTGGTCGGATCGGTGGTGCTCGCCCTTTTCATGATCGGCTGGGCGGCAGGTGCCATTGTCTTTGGCATCCTGGCAGACAGCATTGGCCGAGCCAGGACGCTTGTGATTACAATTCTCCTGTATGCCATATGCACAGGTCTGTGTGCCATTGCTTCAAGCTGGTGGGAACTCGCCTTCTATCGTTTCCTTGTCGGCTGCGGCATCGGAGGCGAAATCAGCATCGGTGCGGTTATCTTGGCCGAGTACTGGCGCGGTCGGGGGCGCATTCACGCGGTCGCTGTCATGAGCACATCCTTCGGTTTCGGCTATCTTGCTGCTGCACTTTTGAACCTGGCTCTCGGGCATCTGGGTTGGCGGTGGCTTTTCGTAGCGGGGATCCTGCCTGCGCTTCTGACGGTCTACATCCGCGCCCGCCTGAAAGAGCCGGAACAGTTCGAGGCGGTGAAGGCGAGGAGAAAGGCCTTGCGTTTGAAGCCGAAAGCAGGGCTGACGTCAGAGGAAGCGAAGCTGCTCAGATTTCCCTTGCCCGAGCTTTTTGCTGGGGAAAACAGGATAAAAACCTTCTCGGTAATGGCGTTGGCATCAAGCGCGATCATCGGTTATTGGGCGGTCCTCTCCTGGATTCCCGCCTGGATCAACCAGCTTACCGGCACGCTTGCCGTCGATGAAAGGAGTGCCGCCGCCATTGCTCTCAATCTTGGAGCCATACTCTCGGCGGCCGTCACAGGTCTGATCGTGGATCGGATCGGCCGTGCCGGTGCCTTCCGCCTCAGTTTCGCCGGCGCACTGGCGAGCACCACCTGCATGTTCCTAACCGTGAAAGCCTTCGGCACCGCCCTTCTCGCCTTCGTGTTTGCGGCCGGATTCTTCGGCGTGATGCCTTTCGTCGTGCTGTTCATATACGTGCCGGAGCTCTTTGAGGCGCGCATAAGGGGCACCGCATTTGGTTTCAGTGTCCAGATCGGCCGCATCTTCGCGGCTTGCGCCGCTATCGCCGGTGGGCACCTGATCGGCATGTTCGGCGGCTCCTATGCTTTGGCCGGAGCGGCGGTCGCTCTGTTTTACGCCGTCGGGATCCTTGCGTCCTTGGTGATGCCCGAGACCGCCGGCAAAACCGCCGAGGAAGTGGAAGAAGACGGATGGGTCTCAATTCGCCAGGCTGGCCGGGAGCCGCAAGTGGCGGCGGTAATGGAAAGAGCAGCCCGCTAGCGTAAGTTTCATTGCAAATGCTCCATTAAGGTGCAAGTGTAGAGAAGCTGCCATAACGCCCGACAAGCCGGAATCACTTGCACCTATTTAGATCACGAAGATGCAGATCAAGCTGCCCGTGAAAGGAGAAGCTGACACCGTAAACTCAGAAGATTGAAACATACAGGCGTATGAATATACGACCTGACAACGGATCGACAATTATAACAGTAACACCGTTAACTAGACCACCAGAAATATGGTCGTATTGTTGAATGGATTATTCGTTTTCGCTACGATTGTGCACCAATTTAGATAGGGACACGGCATTACCTTGAAATAGCACCCCTTCTTCTGGAATTGCTTGATTAGGTGCTCCACAGCATGACAACCATTATTACTGAAGGCATTATGACGGGGTTAGAATCACTAGGTGATCAACCCGGAAATGGCTCTCAGGCGCCCCTAGCCGCCTACCTGAAAAGCCATGCCCAGAAAGCATTTCCAGGGACGAGGCTTGCAAATGAAACATAATATCCATTATCGGACGCAATTAAAACTGAAATCCGATGCCGGCAGCGGCAACTATGTTTGCACCGCTCACTATGCTCGCCGGCATGGCCATGGAAGACACACTCTGCCACCGTGAGCTTCTGGAGCGATGCGCCAGGGCAAGAGCCACGCCAGCCTGACTGCCGTAATGGCCACCGCCGATACTAACGGTGGATTTTCCGGGATCTGGTGTGCGAATGGCGGTCATCATAGCGGCAACGGCAGCAACGCCCTGATTTGCGCCTCGCTCTATCATTAGCTACACTCTATCGCTGGATACCAGGAGCGGCATCATTGCAATGAATCAAGAGCTTTATCAACGTTTCAAACAGCTAAAGTCTCGTGGATGTAAATCTGAGGCCAGAGACGCAATGGATCAATTCGTTCGATCATTCCAATCATTTGACGAAAAGAAGGCTTTCTCTGATTGGTTCTTCCTCAACGATTTCGATGGAAGGAAAGTAAGACATGAACTTTACGAATCGATTTTATTTCCTGTGCTGATCGCGGGATACCAACAGGCTGATCCGTCAAGCATTAAGCGGTTGGCTGAGACTGATCAGAACTTATGTCAAGACAGGTCATTGTGGGCACAGCTGGGGAATAAAACCAAGAGTGCCTTGCTGCATGAATACGTCTCGCTTTGTCCCCAGTATTCCGCTGCCCGTCACAATCTGCTAGAGACAGAGATCAAGTCGTTTCGTTATTGCGAGCATGAGTGGCCTGCTGGAATTCTATATGGACACGATGGTGCAACAGTTTCTGAATGTGGAGAACTTCTTGCAGCAATCGCTGACTTTCGAAAATTAGATATTGAGCGGAAGTACACAAAATACATTGATGAGTTCGAGGGCAAAGTGCAAAGCTACCGAGAAAGGATCATGAAACCTGCGGGCTTGTCATGAGGATCTGTCTGCCATGCGACTCGACCAGAAATCAGAAAGACATTCTGTCGGCTGGACAAGCCGACGGTTCCGACTCATCGGCTAAAGCGCTTCGCGCTCTACGCCTCAGAGTCGGTCTGAGTGATCACACAGTCGGATTGGTCCTCAGTCAAGTCCCATATCTAAGCCACCAGTACCAATGGCAGATCCTGTAAAATTACCCACACGCTGGCCCGAAGACCCAAACATCTGTAACCTTGGAGCAGCACATCATGAAGCATGGTTTAAAAAGCATGCTGTTGGCACCAGCCTTCATCTGTCTTGCTGCAACTAATACATCATGCGCAGAGACGAGGCGATGGGAGCTATTTAATAACGTCGGTGTGGCAATCTATAAGCAGGGTCATTATGAGGAAGCCAAGAAGGCGTTCTCCGCAGCATTGCAAGAAGCAGAAAAATTCGGTCCGCAGGACCCACGGCTAGCTACAACGCTCAACAACCTGGCAGAGCTGTACAGAGCGCAGGAGAAGTACGAGCAAGCAGAGCCTTTGTTTGAGCGGGCTCTGGCGATTGACGAGAAGGCTCTTGGTCCAGATCACCCTGATGTGTGCACAGACCTCAACAAACTAGCCGAGCTGTACGGAGTGCAGGGGAAGTACAAGCAGGCAGAGCCTTTGTTGAAGCGGGCTTTGGCGATTGATGAGAAGGCTCTTGGTCCAAATCACCCTGATGTGGGCAGAGAGCTCACCAATCTTGCGGAGGTGTATAGAGCGCAGGAGAAGTACGAGCAAGCAGAGCCTTTGTTTAAGCGGGCTTTGGCGATTGACGAGAAGGCTTTTGGTTCCAATCATCCTGATGTGAGCACAGATCTCAACAATCTAGCTGTCCTGTATTACGCGCAGGGGAAGTACGAGCAGGCAGAACCGTTGTTTAAGCGGGCTCTGGCGATTGACGAGAAGGCTCGTGGATCGGATCACCCGTCAGTAGCTACAAGTCTTGAAAATTATGCTGCCTTGTTACGAAAAACGAACCGAATTACGGAGGCAGCCAGGATGGAAGCACGAGCCAAGGCCATTCGGGCGAAGCAGGGATGAACATAAGGGACGCTATGCCTGAACAGGTTTGGGTAAACCCGCCCGCCAATGCTGGCAGCTGTCGCGTAGTCCTTAATGATTTGGCGGATCCGTCTCGTGGTGTTATGGCTTAATGCGGTTAGACTCAAACAGATAAACAGAAACGGCTTCGGGTTAGGATTTGCCAAGCGCCTGAGGAATCCTGTCTAAGATATCGCAGCTCTTGATTTGCGACTAGCCAAATTGTAGAGTTGCCAGAAACCGGCTCTGGAGAATGAATCAATCTAATGCGGGCGGCAGTTTTAGGGCAGAAGCGCCAGATGGACTGCCGCGCTGGGCAAAGCTACGTTTCGTTGCTGGCAGCAGAGCCTTTCTGCCTGCGATGGTACTGGGAGCCTTTCTATGCTGCACCGCCTGCGCACCTTCTCTAGTTCACGACCATCAACGCGGTGATGTTCGTGATCAGATCGCCTCGCCACAGCCCTCTTCTGATTATGTGCTGGCTGCCGATGCAACCCACAAGGCTCCTGAGCCCGGCAACTCTGGCTCTGTTGACAATATCCATCCTGACCTGAGGCAGTATCTGCCGGAGTATGGTAAGGGTTGTTGAAAGAGCCAGGGCTGCCCAGCGTGCCCGCCGCCTCGGGCCTGTACCTGATTGGCCAGGCGCCTCCGGCAGCAGCTCTTCCGGCTCCGCTGAGCTCTCCAGTGGTGGAGAGACAAAAATCCTGCCTGACTGGGAACGGCGGGCGCAGGACGCCGAGCGGCGTGGCGATTACGCTGCAGCCGATCGATTCCGCAGTGGCAGCACAAGCCTTGAGGACCAGGCGAAATACTGGTGAAGGAACGATGTCTTAACTCACCCTCCGGTAGTATCACTGTCGCCACCGGCAGAAGATTCAGCAGCTGCAGCCTCACCTACCGCTTCTTGCGGCTCGACGAGGATGTGAATCTCGCCGTCCTGGACCTCCTCATCGTCCCCAGTCGCCCGCTGCCCGAGAGCGAAGCCTGGTTTCGCTGGCTCTTGCCTGACTCCCGCATCAGCCAGCTCCTTTTCTGGTAGGGTCAGGTTGAGCTCACAGGCCAGCGGCTTGAACACAAGGCCAGGCATTCTAAAGAGATAGCCTATTCCACCTGAAAGCCTCGCTGTGATGCCGAAGGCGCGTCCGAAACTACAGGCTTCCAACTTCTCGATCTGCTGTCTTTCAATTGAGATCTCCTCTGAGCCGAACCAGCGCGAGAACCACTCCGGCACGAATATCAAGCGCCGGTCGGTTATCACAAATCGCCCCGGCCTCTCTTTATGAAAAACAAGGTAGAAAGATCTGAGAACAGCCTCACCGTCTCCCGGCGTGAATCTGGCGCTGAAGAATACGACTGAAAAAATGAGCCCGAACAGAAAGAAGACGCCGGCCCAAAGCCAGGCAAACTGTTGCACGTACGCCGGGCCGTGCGCCTTCAGCCTAAACCAGTTGGCCTGGGCCCCGTGGGTGAGTGCACCACTTACATCTCCTGCCTTGTATAATGCCCACCCGAGTTTCCCGTGGGCGTTATCGTCATCTGGACGCAGCCGGGCCGCAGCCTGAAATTCCCTGACCTGTCCCTTCAAGTCGCCGATCTGACCCAGGGCAGCTCCCAGTCCTAGATGCGCGCGCAGAGAGTCTGGATCGAGCGCCAGGGCCTGTTTGTAAACCGAGATCGACTCCTGGTACCGACCCATTCTGCCCAAGGTGGCACCCAGATTGACATGAGCTCGCAGGTTTTCAGGATCGAGCTCAATCACCCGCTGGTTGGCAGCAACAGCTCCCTGGTAATCTCCCAGGCAGGTGAGCGCGAGCCCCAGGGTAAGGAGAGCGGCGGTGCTATCAGGATTGAGAGCCAATGCCTGGCGTTAGGCCGCTACCGCCTGGCGGTATTCTCTGGAAAGCC
>CAYPBX010000048.1:9467-10169 GCA_964409075.1 uncultured Candidatus Obscuribacterales bacterium | reverse complement strand
TACTTCCGCTTTGCTGACAGCAGCCGCCTCCGCTTTCCGGCGGATCACCGCCTGGCGATCGCAGGCCTGGCAGTAAAAGAGCCTGGCGACAGCCATACCCAGCCAGAAGATCCACCAGGGCTGATTAACCCCACCCACGGTAAGCAGCACGGGAACGGCCAGAGCCAACACCATCAGCGCCAGGCATACTCTGTAGGCGATCCTGGCTCTGTCACTCCAGGCATTCGGTTTCAAGGCAGGATCAGACATGAACATGCTCATCGCTGGGTCTTGTGCCAGCAACTATACCCAACCGGCCGACAGATGAGAATGTGGAGATCACCATCTCGTGCAGCTCAAGAGGCTTTCGCAGTGGTTGACGATCACGGTCTCTCCAGGCGCTGCGTCGGTCAAAAGCGTTATGCGGGCGCGGTCTGGCGGCAGCCGTTGTGCGTCCCTGACCAGGCAGCAAGGCGCTTAAAACAGATCCAGAGCGCAGAGATGATGGTAGATGCTGTCTCTCGTGTCCTGGGACCAGGCAGGATAACGGTTGGACATCGCTGCCCAGGCCGCATGCAAGAGTGATGAGTCCTGGCGCCCTTCAGGAAGACCTCGGGGCTCGGGTCCACCACGAGGCGGGACGCCGAGAGCCCCGACGCCGCGAGGATCGCGAGGGTGACCGCGAACGTCGCCCACGCGTGATCCAGACACCACCGCGTGGCG
>CAYPBX010000048.1:0-9457 GCA_964409075.1 uncultured Candidatus Obscuribacterales bacterium | reverse complement strand
CATGAGCTGATCGAAAGCAGCACCCCTTTGGGCCGCCTGCGAGGCCTTATCGAAGAAGGTAACCTGCAGCCTGATTGCTCTCTCCACTTGATTGCGAAAGGACTCAAGCCCGGCAGGTACTGGTTCTGCCTGGATCTTCCCGAGAGCAGATGCGGTGTCATAGTAATAGCGAGAATAGGCTAAGCGGACAGATGCCGGCTTCCCGAGGGCGGCCAGCATGACGGTTTTTGCCTGCACACACTTGAGGATCATTGCATAAACGTGATTGATGTAAGCTCTGTCGGCCTCGGGAATTCCACCCAGACCACGGGGAAGAGGTGTGAGGGCACACGGATAGCTCAGTCCAGCAGGCAGCGCAATTGAGGCAGGATACCAGTTGTCGTATGAGCCCCTGTCAGCCAGGCAACCGGGAGCAGCAATAAGGGCTATAGCAAGGCAGAAAGCCCACGTTTGCAAAAGCCTGATATTCGCCATTTCAAACCTGACCTGCCTCAATAATTCTACCCGGCTCACCACTAGAGAGTTTTCTTGCGGCGGAACTCCTTCAGTTTGGCGAGAAGCTCACGAGCCTTTTCAGCATCAGGATCCTCGGGCCGCTTCTCAAGAAAGATCTCCAGCGCCTCTTCAGCCTGATGCGAGCGCCCTTGCCCTATGAGCAAAAGCGCCAGATTGTAATGCGCTTGGCAAAGCTGCGGATCAAGGTCGAGCGCAAGCCTGTACTCATCGACCGCCTCCTGGTGGCTTGCTTCCGGGTCGCCCAGCTGCGTGAGCACCCAGGCACGATTGTAATGACAGGTTGCGCTTTTCGGATTCTCCTTTAGCCAGCGTTTAGAGAGCTTGTCAGCATTTTCCTGGAGGTCGGCCTTCAGGAGAACGCGCAGAAGAGGACCGTAAATCGATTCTTTCTCCCTGTCTGGCGGCTTTACCTCCAGCGCGCGCTCATATTGCAGCCGGGCTGCCTTAAAATCCCTGTCCATCTCCAGATAGCGCCCGAGAAGTTGATGCGCCTCGAAGCTCTCCGGGTCAGCAATTGTAGCCAGGCGTGCCTTCTTAATCGCCTCATCCAGATTGCCGAGGCGCTCGAATACGTAAGCAAGCTTTGTGAGCACGGCAGCATTGCCGGTCCTTAAAACAAGCGACTTCAAGAAATACTGGCGGGCCTCCTTGAGCTGTCCAGCTGCCACAGCAATGTCACCAGCAAAAGCGGCCGCCCGCCAGTCTGCTGGAAAGAGTGCCGCCAGGCGCTGGGAAACTACCATGGCCTCTTTTTGATCTCCGCTTCTAACTCTGGCAGCTCCATAAGCAAGCAGCGCCGGCATGAGATCACCCTGGAGCGACAGGGCCTTATTTGCGTCTTGAATAGCCTGGTCAATATCCCCCTGCTCCAGCTTGAGCAGGGCCCGATTGGCCCAGGCCAGCGCATAGTCGGGTTTGAGCACAACTGCCCGATCGAGCTGCGCGTCAGCCTCATCGAGGTTTCCTGAATTGGCAAGGCAAGCACCCCAATTGTTGCGCAAGCGAGCACTCTGAGGCGCTGCCTTCACGGCAGACTTAAACAAAGACCCTGCAGCCTTGAGCCTGTCCTGGCTGGCCAGGTCGAACCCCTTGATCGCCAGGTAGTCGCCTTTGGGAAACTCCTTGTCCTTCGGCTTTATATCAGGATCGGCAAGCGGCTGACCGAACTCATCCACCAGCACCTTGCCGCCCTGCAGGTCTGTGTAGGTAAACCAGCCCAGAGAAAGACCCCAGGGCGTATCGGCCCTGGACAAAGGGAACCACACATGCACACAGCTCTTGTCGCCTACCTTAGCCTCATGAAGCTGAAGGCGCTGGTCAAGCTTGCGGCGGCTCAAGATGGCTGGATAAGAAGCGACCTGGTCCACAAGTCCATTAGGCGCCGCTCCACCCGCGCCTGCCGCTGCTGTTGCTAGATTAAGGCAAAGGCAGGCTATTAAAAATATTCCGCCAGCGCAGGACCTGAAATACATGCACACCCGCCCCATTGATGCCTGCTCGCAGAGGTTCCACCACAAGCATAGGCAGAGCCCCGGCTGAATCGATTGGCCAATGCCATATTCTACAGGTGCTACTGCTGAAGCGCCGCGGAACTACTGAAGCATTACAGGGAATTCAGCACGCAGCTCCCTTTAAGCCTCCAGAGCAACCTGCTGCCTTCTCCATGAAGGCTATCGAGCAGATCTGCTGCATGACGTCTAATATATGTCAGGTGAGGAAAAATCCAAGCGCTGCCTAAAATTTCTTGTCTATGGCTTGCGCAATCCGCTTCGAGTTGGAGGCCGTCTGCCCCGTATCCGGCGCTCGCGCCGGCAGATTAATCACGCCACACGGCGAGATCGAAACACCGGTCTTCATGCCGGTCGGCACCAACGCCACCGTAAAGGCTCTTACCGGCAGCCAGTTGCGTGAGCTGGGCTGCCGGCTCGTGCTGGCGAATTCATACCATCTTTACCTCAGGCCGGGTCATCAGCTCATCGAACGCATGGGCGGCTTGCACGCTTTCATGTCCTGGGACAGCGCGCTGCTCACGGACTCGGGCGGCTACCAGGTCTTCAGCCTGGACGCGCTCAGGCAGATCGAGAACGATGGAGTGCATTTTAAAGACCACCGCACAGGAGAGATGCATTTCATAGGACCGGAGAGGTCCATGGAGATCCAGAACGCGCTGGGTGCAGACGTAATCATGGCCTTCGACGACTGCGTCAAGAACCCCGCCAGCTATGATCAGGCCAGGGCAGCCATGGAGAGAACGCACCGCTGGCTGGAGGCATGCGTTGTCGCTCATAAGAGACCTGCCGAGCAGGCCCTTTTCGGTATCGTGCAGGGAAGCATTTACGAGGATCTTCGCCGCCAGTCATTACGGATGGTGACAGCATTCGATCTTCCCGGTTACGCCATAGGCGGCGTGGCCGTCGGCGAGGACCGGCAAGCGGTGGAGAAGATTGTGCGCCTGACCGCACCTCTCCTGCCGGCGAACAAGCCCCGCTATCTCATGGGCGTGGGAACCCCCTGGGATATCCTTTGGTCTGTTGCCTGCGGGCTGGACATGTTCGACTGCGTGCTGCCGACGCGGTTGGCCCGCCACGGAGCCGCTTTCACAGATGCAGGGCGAGTCTCCCTCAGGCAGGCTGCCTTTGCCGAGGATGCCCTGCCGCTTGTTCCCGGCTGCAGCTGCTACGCCTGCCAGCGTCACAGCCGCTCCTATATCCACCATCTGGTGCGCCTGAAGGAGATAACGGCAGCGGTTCTGCTGTCCATCCACAACATCCATCATCTGCACGATCAGACAAAGGCTCTGCGTCGCGCCATCATAGAGGGCTGCTTTGCAGATCATTTCAGGAATCAGGCGAGACTCGCAGGACGCACTATTTGAGCCCTTGGAACTTTTTGAGCTCGCAAACAGCCTGCTTCCGGCTGAGAGCCCCCGTGCGCAGCTGCCTCTGCAGGGACAGCGCCTTGGCCACGACCTCAGGACTTGCCTTCCCCTCATGAATCAGCATCTGTCCCAAGGGCAGGCAAAGACAGATACTGGCATCCAGTGCTGTTTCAAGCTCGCTCTGGTTGATCAACCCGGCTGCCACCAGAAGCTCACCGAGCTTCGTGGTCAGCCTGCCCTGATCCATGTAGCCAGCTTCAGTCAGGGCATCCTCGAGCGTCATCTTAGCGCCACAGATGAGCTTTACGCCGTAAAGCGCCTGCTGGCGGGTCAGAATGCCATCATTGAGGAGCGATTGAATCTGGATAATGGACAGGAGCTGGTACTGCGTCAGATCCTCCATCTGTATGAGGGTCTGCCCGAGAGGCTGCCCTATCGTCTTGGATATGGCCAGCCGGCTCTCCAGGACCGCCTGGCTGAAAATTCTCGCCTCGGTAAGCAATTCACCGACTCGCAGAGCATTGTGTACGGCTTGCAAATCACTCTTCATGACAGTGATTCTCCCTCATCGTCAAGTAATTCCTTAAGATGCGCTTTAAGCAAAGACATGGACTCGTAACGTCGGGATGGATTCTTAGAGAGGCAGGCTCCAATGATTGTCTCCATGCTAGAGCATGCCTTAGGGTTGGAGATGACAGATGCGAGCCCGGCGGGCCTCTGGTTCAATTGCTTGAAGAAGATCTCGTATACTGTGGCACCTTCGAAAGGCAGTTTGCCTGTAAGCGCCTCGTACATCACACAGCCCATTGAATAGATGTCCGAGCGGGCATCAAGGTCCCTGCCAAGACAATGCTCTGGACTCATGTATAGCGGGCTGCCAATCAGCTCTCCCGAGCGGGTAATGCGATAGTAATCCATGCTGCCCCCAGGCAGGAGCTTAGCGATGCCAAAATCTACGATTTTGACCTGATAGCGCCCGTCCTCCCAGGGCACGAGCATAATATTGCTGGGCTTGAGATCACGGTGCAGAATCCCTTTTTGATGAGCCTCCTCCAGCCCATTGCAAGCTTGTATGAAGATCGGCAGCGCATCGTGCAGGGCAAGAGGACCGCTACTGTCGATTAGATCAGCCAGAGAAGAGCCGGCGAGGAAGTCCATCACCAGATAGAGGCTACCCTCCTCAGTCAGGCCAAAATCGTGAACGTTAACCACATTAGGGTGGCTGAGTGCAGCAGCAGCACGCGCCTCCTGCTCAAAGCGCCTGACCATCTCCGGGCGGTCGCAGTAATCGGGTTGCATCATCTTCAGTGCCATTACCCTGCCCAGTCCCGTATGCCGGACCCGATAAACATAGCTCATGCCACCTTCGCCAATTAAGGACAGCACCTCGTAGCGTCCAGCAACGACAGTCCCCACCTCCTGGAGGAGCTGCCTGCGGGCCTCCTGAGGCTCGCCGCCCGACTTTGATTGCTCGATGTTGCTCCAGAGCAAGCGAGAGATCTTCGCGTCCAGGTCCTGCCTGTCGACAAAATCCTCCACCGTGGTCTTCTTGAGCGCACCGGCACTGACATCGGCGCGGAGGCGCCCGGCAAGCTCAGCCAGCGAAGCGACTGCCTGCTTACGGCTCAGCGCCCCTGAGCGCACCTGGCGCTGCAAGCGCAAGGCTAAAGCCACCACATCAGGCGGTAGCATCCTCAGCTGCACAAGCGTTGCTCCCAGCGGCATGCAGCTGCTCATGCTGCGCGAAAGAGATTTCAACAATCGCTTTGGGTTGATGAGCCCGGCCTCCAGAAGCAGCTGCCCGAGCCGGCAGGTTCCGTCGACCTGATCGCCGAAGCCGAAGGCCTTAAGCGCCTCCTTCAAGTCCTGCTCCTGCCGGCAGACCAGCTCTACAACCTTGTTGCCTTCCTCCGGGGAGAGTATCCCATCGACCAGCAGTGACTGCACCTGGATGACCGCCAGGAGCTGGTAGCGGGTCAGGTCCCCGGACTGCAAGAGCACCTGCCCGAGAAACTCGCCGATCGTCTGAGCTTGCTCGAGCCTGCTTTCCAGCTGAGCCGGGCTGATTACACCAGCACCGACAAGCAGCTCGCCAATTCTTATCTGGTCCTCTCCTCCCATTTGAGCCGCCATTCCCTCAAAGACGGCTAAGCTTCCTGCCAGATCTGGCTCCTTACGCCATCCTGCTACCGTCTTGACCCGCACATTTCTTAACTGCCCGACTTATATATACCCGTTAACTCATCGCTGCCGCCCGGAAAAGTTATCAGACCGTTGTGGCTGCCGGCCATCTCAGCTCGGAGGCCCGGCGTGAGCAAGGTCGCTGGGCAGTAGCTCGGGAGATGAAGCATGAAAAAGCAAGGGCGCTTACACTACAGGCAGTGCCCATCAGGGTGGGACAGCTCCGACTACCCGGCCGACTCGTTTTTGACGGCCTCCTCGACCACCTAGATCTACACCGCCTCCGGCTCCTTCTGCTTGACCTCAATCATCAACGACTCATCTGCTTTCTGCCCTTCAAGAAGCTTTTCGGAGCCAGCCACCTCGCCCTTGAGCATCATCAGCTCGGCTTCGATGTCTATCTGACCCTCAAAACTCTTGAACTTGGAATCTAGCGTGTCGCTGCCCATCTCCTGCAAGGCGAGTGCCTTGGCCTCCTTCTCGGTTACTTTCTGCTCCATGCGATCCATTATCGACATGGCAGAATCGGTGGATGTCTTGGCGAACAGCTCATTGGCTTTCACGGTCGCTTTGGCAGCCTTGTTGCGCGCAATGAGCACCTGCTTCTTTGTATAGGCTTTCTGGACCTCAGCCTCAATCTCGGTCAGCCGCTCCCTGAGCTTGGATGTGACCTCCTTTTGCACCTTTAGCTGATTTGCAAGGTCTGCAGCTGCCTGAGCGTACTGCTGCTTACGCTGCAGCGCCTGGCGGGCAAGCTCGTCATTGTTCTGCTGTACTGCCATGGCGGCGCGGTTCTGCCAGGTAGCCGCCTGATCCTGGTTCTTGCTCAACTGCTGCTCGAGCTGTTTCTCGGTTGCAATCGCCTGAGCAACGGCCTGCCTGAGCTGAATGAGATTGGACTGGAGCTCTTGCTGCATCTGCTCCAGCATCATCTCTGGATCTTCCACCTTACCCAGCAAGGCGTTTATGGCTGCCTTAAACAGGGTTGCTAAGCGACTGAACATGACAGATCTGGCTCCTCACCTATCGACCACCGCTCAAATCTCTGCTTAATAAGTGTAGCAAAATGCCAGATGGACAACGAATCATTCCCTGCCGCCCAAGCAATGGACTAAAATCGGACTACAAGGCTCACGGCAGCAGGATTAGGATGTCACTCAGCAAGGACAATAAATCCGCAGAGGAAGGCTCCCAGCTAAGTAAAGCCCTGGGCACAGCCGGCGAGGCAGTTCTGGCTTCAGCAGCGCTCATTGTGCTGGGGGCCTGGTCCGGTATGTGGCTGGATAAACAGCTGCATACACAGCCCTTGCTGACACTTCTTCTGGCCATCCTGGGGATGTTCCTGGGACTGGCCAGAATGGTAAAAAAAGCACTCGACATGGACAGGTTGGAGAACCGGCCGGCCGACCGCAGCCGCCAATCAGGCTCGCCTAATCATAAGGAAGAGAGCAAAGGCGATGAGAGGCTCAACAGGCAGGAATGAGCGGTTTTAACCTGCCATGTTTCTGGTAATTCGCCGTCGGCGGCTCGGCTGACGCAAAGTTGCGCCTGCCTTGCCGGGAAGTAGCTGACAACTGTCCGGGAAGGCGACAGGACATTAGAGCCAGGCTGCCGGGCAGACACTGAGCATCATCGAGAGCCGGCAGTGATTGCCAAGGTAAAGATGAGCCGTCTGATATCATCTTGCCCGGTAAGCCTGTCTAAATCCCCAGGAAGCCACGCAGACAACCAGGGCATGTTAGGAAAGAGCCTCCTTCTCTCACAGTTTGTAGACGACCCGACCATTTGCCAGTTCACCATCCCCGGACTTGGCGCCGTAGGAGATATACATGTAGATACGCTGGTTTTGACCTGGGTGTCCATGGGCGGCATCCTGGTTGCCGGCACGCTCACCGCCTCCCGGCTGGAGAGCGATGGCCCGGGCGGAGGCGCACAAGCCGCAGCCGAAGGCTTTTACAACTGGATGCAATCGCTTTGCCGCGACCAGATTGGCGAGAAGTTCAAACCTTTCTTTCCGCTCATTGCAGCAATCTTTATTTTTGTGTTAATCGGTAATTTTATTGGCGTTGGACCCTGGAGAGCTTGCGAGCACTTGAGCTGGTGGTGGAAGTTTCCTGGCGGCGAGCCGTTTGAGATTGCATCGCCAACCACCGACTTCAACGTCACAGCCGGGCTTGCTCTCATCTCGCTGCTCACATACATGGGTGCCGGTCTCTGGGCACATGGCGTCGGTTACATAAAGCTGTGGTCGCCTGTCTGGCCTGAAAGCGGAGCGCTTCTGGCCTGGATAAAGCCGATGTTTTGGATCGAATGGCTCGACTTGATCATCCGCCCGTCAACATTGGCGCTTCGTCTTATGTGCGTCATCACTGGAGACGAGATGCTACGCCTGGCGTTTCTCATGATCCTGCCGATTATCCTCCCCACAGCCGTCATGGGCTTCGAGCTTTTCATCGGGGTAATACAGGCTTTCGTCTTCGCGCTTTTAACCTCCGTGTACATTGGTCTGACGCTTTCCGAGCACCACTGAGCTTTTTTGTAATCGCTCCGTCGCTGCGTCCCGCAGCGCTCCGCTGCCGCCACGCTCCCCTTCGCAGCCCTGGGCGCAAGAGCCAATAGTCGCTCTTAGCCCTGATTTCCTAGCCTGCTCCGCGCCCGGGTAACCTAGCGCCCTGCTTCACTGCCTGAGCCTGCCATTCAGGAGCCTCTCTGGGGCGGTAACAGGCACAGAAGGCGGAATGTCAGCCAGGACCGGAGTCTTGCCCCTGTTATAATCAACTGGTTTCGATAGGGATCAGCGCTTGTGCCTGGCCCGTATCGGGTGATTGCCGTCCGAGCCGATGCTGCCGGCAGTGCGACTGCAAGGGTGCGGTTTTCGAATTCAAGAGGAGAAGGCAGGGTGGACTCTCAACTCATCGCTCACGCTGGAACGGCAGCCGCTGGAATCGACAGCGCCAGCTTCATCAGGGCTGCCTCCTATCTCGGCGCAGGCATTGCTGCCATAGGGGTCTTCGGTCCTGGTATCGGCATTGGTATCGCCGGCTCGAAGGCGCTGGAAGGTATGGCTCGCCAGCCGGAGATGGCCGGTAGGCTCCTGGCCAATGCAATCATCATTGCTGCTTTGATGGAGGCTCTCGGGCTGCTCGCCTTCGTAATCGCAATCATGTTGTTCTTCTTCGGCAAGGCGTAAGGTGCCTGGTCAACCGTCCGTGGCCAGGCAGCATAGAACCCAGAGCGCTCAAAGAACATGCCGGGCTGTCGAGGCGGAGTACGGATCGAATCATGTTTGAGCTTAACCTTACACTGGTCATCTTTCTCGTCAGCTTTCTCCTTTTCCTGTACCTGTTCGATGCCTGGTGCCTGCGGCCTGTAGGAAGCACCATAGAGCTGCGCACAAAGAAGATCCAGGCCGACATCGACACAGGCAAGGCGCTCAGGCAAGAGTCCGAGAGGCTGCTGGACTCCTACCACCGGCACTTGGAGAAGATCCGCCAGGAGGCTCAGGCGATAGTGGCTGACGCCGTGGAGAAGGCTGGCGACGAGCGCCGTCAGGCTATTGAGAAGCTAAGATCCGAGGGGCGAGCCCGGATAGAGGCAGCCCGGCAGGCGATCGCCGATGAGCGCCTGGAGTTGGTCGATAGCCTGGTAGAGCAGGAGGTAGAGCTGGTGGAGATGATCTGCCAGAAGCTTACCGGGCAAAACCAGGCTGTTACTATCGACCCCGAGAAGGTCCACAGGGCTCTTGAGGAGACTTGCTGATGCCGTACATTCTCCTGGCAACTGCCGAGCACGGAGCTGCCACCAATCCCTTTTTTGCACCTTTCCAGAACAATCTCATCAACTGGCTGCTTCTCGTCGTCCTCCTGGGCTGGCTGTTCGAGA
>CAYPBX010000047.1:0-10223 GCA_964409075.1 uncultured Candidatus Obscuribacterales bacterium | reverse complement strand
CGCTTGTGCGGGCCCCCGTCAATTCCTTTGAGTTTCAACCTTGCGGCCGTACTACTCAGGCGGGATACTTATCGCGTTAGCTGCGGCACTACAGGGGTCGATACCCGTAACGCCTAGTATCCATCGTTTACAGCCAGGACTACTGGGGTATCTAATCCCATTCGCTCCCCTGGCTTTCGTTCCTCAGCGTCAGTTACGGCCCAGCGAGTCGCTTACGCCACTGGTGTTCTTCCCAATATCTACGCATTTCACCGCTACACTGGGAATTCCACTCGCCTCTACCGCACTCAAGTCTGCCAGTATCCAATGCACTCCCAGGGTTGAGCCCTGATCTTTAACATCGGACTTAACAGACCGCCTACGAACTCTTTACGCCCAATAAATCCGGACAACGCTCGCATCCTACGTCTTACCGCGGCTGCTGGCACGTAGTTAGCCGATGCTTCCTCTGCAGGTACCGTCGGGGGTCTTCCCTGCTGACAGAGGTTTACACCCCAAGAGGCTTCTTCCCTCACGCGGTGTCGCTACGTCAGGCTTTCGCCCATTGCGTAAAATTCCCCACTGCTGCCTCCCGTAGGAGTATGGGCCGTGTCTCAGTCCCATTGTGGCTGATCATCCTCTCAAACCAGCTACCGATCGTAGCCTTGGTAGGCCTTTACCCTACCAACTAGCTAATCGGACGCGGGCTCCTCCCCGGGCGGCCGAAGCCTTTGACGCATACATCTGTCGACATATGCGCGTATTGTCGGTATTAGCAGCCCTTTCGAGCTGTTATCCCCCACCCAGGGGCAGATTCCCACGTGTTACTCACCCGTCCGCCGCTGATCCACCGTCTCCTCACCCGAAGGCTCAGATCCGGTTTCACCGCTCGACTTGCATGTGTGAGGCACACCGCCAGCGTTCGTCCTGAGCCAGGATCAAACTCTCCGTTGTCAAATTTCTCCGGGAGTACCGGAGACGAAACGAAGGTTTCGATGCCTACTCAAAGTTCTGACAGGCGCACTTTCCGGCTATTCAGTTATCAGGGTTCAGGAAATACGATCCGTGGACTCTGGGAGCCCAGATCAAATGTAGCACAGTCTTCTAGAATAGCAACTATCCGACTCCCATGTCAAAATAGGGAAACTATTGCAGTTCCAGAGTTTATGGGCTTTTCCGGCAATCTAACGTTCACTTTCCTTTAAGCATTGTTGTAATCGCTCGGCTTAAGGTCCTGAAGTCCAGGCTTATGCAGCCGGGCAGCGACGAAGGCCAGTAGAAGCGTTTATAGCCAAATCACCCGCACCTGCTAAAGTCCTGACTGCCGGGCCAGGCTGGCAGCCGAACCGACTTGCCTGGCTCCTGTGATTACCACCAGCATTTCACCATCCATCTGACACCACAGGTAGGACCGGTCTAACTTGAAGAGAGCTGTCTGCCCGGCGACATCTCCCTTGTGCGCTTGAGCCAGGTTGCTTGTGTATTCCTTGAAGACACTCTGGGCCAGCGGAGCTGAACCATAGTCGACGAGCATGAGGCTGAGCCTTTCTGGACGCCTACGGGCAACCCGGTAATCTGCCAGCGCTGCCCCGCGAGAAGCGGCTAGATTCAAGGATAGCAGATAGGGCAGGTTAGAAAATTCGGCAGCTGCTACCGGACCCATCACCAAGCGCTCAGAACCGCCGATGCGATCGAGGCGAGGAAGCCTGGCAAGGACATGAGGCTTCTCCGCGCCACTGCCAATCGCCTGGCTCAATTGCCCAGCGACCGCCAGCACAAGCACCTTGGCCTCCTCGTCATCCTCGGCAGTGGTGTATATGGCAACAAAATAGGTGCCCTGGCAGAAGGAGACGCTCTGGTCATCCTCGCTCCCGGCATCTCCACTAGGCACAACTGCCGATGCTCCTCGCTTCAGTGCCAAATACGCCCCCCAAGCACCCTGGGAGCTGGCGAATTTATATACTCTGGCAACGACGGTGCGCTGCCCGCGCTGGAAGCAACGGGAGATTATCGATACCAACCCGTATTCAGACAGCATCCTGCCGGTCAGTCCAGCCGAATCGGGATCTTGCCTTGCCGCCTCCGCGCCAGATACCTGGGCAAGCTCACCTGCCGCCCAGCCCGGCGGCGCAATCGCTGCCAGGGCAGGCACTGGACCGCCATCGCTCATCCCCCGCCTTACACCGGTGGCATTAACAACAGACAACTCCTCCGTGGCGAACGAGACCAGCTGGGGGTAAAACACGCCGGCCGGTGAGACAGCTGCAAAAACAGCAAGGGCCGAAGCATAAACCAGACCCTTAAGCCCTGGCGTGCCATCGCGATTAGATACGGACCTGCCGCCTGTCAGCCTCATCCCAAGCCTGGAGACAAGATGCGCCAGCGCTCGGTCCAACCACCAGAGCCGGCAGCTGCATGGCAACAGCAGAGCGCCCATAGAGCGGTTGGCTCGAGCGCTAGCCATTGTACTGCTTGTCTATGTATGCCGTGAAGATGAGCACCCACAAGGCCTGTAGACCGTCTTTCCAGGTAATTTTCTTTCCTTGCTGATAACTACGTCCCCAATAGTTGATCGGCACCTCGCAGACCCTTGCGCCCCACTGCTTCAACCTGACGGTGATCTCTGGCTCCAAAGCAAACCCGCTTGCATTGAGGCGAAGCTGCCTGAGGATATCGGCACGACAGGCCTTGTAGCAGGTTTCCATATCGGTGAGATTGAGACCGCAGGTAACATTTGTGACAAAGGTGAGCAGCTGATTGGCTAGCCTGGGCAATAAAGACGACACACGCATGCACGCCGAGACAGAAAAACGACTGCCGTATACTGCATCGGCCCTTCCGTCCAGAATCGGTTGAATAACCCTGGGAATATCGCCGGGATCATACTCCAGATCGGCATCCTGAATTATGGCTATATCTCCCTTCATCTCCTTGATCGCCGTGTGCACGGCAGCAGCTTTGCCCCTGTTCTGCCGATGGAAAAAAGGTCGTATGCATCCGTTGCCCAGCGACAGCGCAGATAGTAATTCGGCAGAACCATCACGGCTACAGTCGTCCACCGCCACCACCTCAAAGGGAATCTGGAAAGGGACAGACAGAACTTTGTTCATCAGGACCGGCAGCGTCTGCCGCTCGTTGTAGATCGGAATGAGGATACTCAAAAGAGGTTCTCCGGACGGCATGGCAAACAATCCTCCTAGGCTCGCCAACACATGGGGCTGACCCGTGGCGAAAGTAGGGTAAGGGCACCGCAGCCATGATCTACGTCTCTAGCCGGGATCAGCATGACTGACCACAGCCTCCCGGGCAATCTCCTCCCGGTACCAGGCAATTGTTTCAACCAGACCTTCTTCCAGTTTTACCTTGGGCTCCCAGCCCAGGAGGTTCCGGGCCCTCGTAACGTCAGGTAGCCGCCGGCGCGGATCATCAACCGGCAGGGGCCGGAAGACAATCTCGCTTGCCGATCCAGTAAGCTTCTTTATCAAGTGCGCAAGCTCGATAACGGTGAACTCAAAAGGATTGCCGATGTTCACCGGCTCGTGGCAATCGGTATCCATGAGCCTGATGATGCCTTCGATAAGATCGCTGACATATTGAAAGCTGCGCGTCTGCTTGCCGTCACCATATACAGTGAGCGGCTTGCCGGTCAGCGCCTGGCCGATGAAGTTGGAGACGACGCGCCCGTCGTTGACGCGCAGTCTCGGCCCGTAAGAGTTGAAGATACGGACAATGCGAGTGTCGAGCCGGTGCTTGTGGTGATAGGCCATGGTGAGCGCCTCAGCAAAGCGCTTGGACTCGTCATAGACCCCACGCGGGCCTATCGGGTTGACGTTTCCCCAGTACTCTTCCGTCTGCGGGTGAACCTCCGGATCACCATAAACCTCGGAGGTCGAGGCGAGAAGATACCGAGCCGACTTTGTTCGCGCCAGTCCGAGCGTATTGTGAGTACCCAGCGAGTTGACCTTCATGGTCTCGATGGCAAGCTCCAGGTAGTCGACCGGGCTGGCCGGGCTGGCAAAGTGAATGACCCAGTCCAGCTGCCCGATCAGGTGCATGTAGTTACAGACGTTGTGATGAATGAACTCAAAACGCTTGTTTGCTCTGTGCGGGTCGAGGTTGGACGGATTACCGGTCGCCAGATTGTCCATGACAATCACATGATGGCCCGCATCCAGCAGCCGGTCTACCAGGTGCGAGCCGATAAAGCCAGCGCCGCCTGTCACCACAACCCTCATCGGCCCACCCCGCGATATCTAAATCCCCAGAACTCCATCTCGGCCCCCGCGAGAAGATTCCTGCCGTCGATTATCACCTGCTCGCGCATGAGGGCACCAATCTTCTTCCAGTCCACGTGCCTGAACTCCTCCCACTCCGTCACCAGAACAAGCCCGTCAGCGCCGGCTGCAAGCTCCTCCAGATCCTTGCAGCAGATAACCTCCAGCTCCGGGCAGACCTCCCTCAGCCGTGCATTTGTTACCGGGTCATAGGCTTTCACCTCAGCACCCATTTTTATTAGCTGCGAGGCGATCGTCAGGCTGGGGGCATCGCGCAGGTCATCAGTGTTGGGCTTAAAAGCCAGGCCCATAAGCCCTATGGTGCGACCTTTCAGGATCTTGAGCTCCTCCTGCAGCTTGGTAATTACCGAGAGCCTCTGGCGCGCATTCACCGAGATGGTGGATTCCAATAGCTCAGTGGGACAATGATACTCCTGTGCGACCTGGATGAGGGCGCTTACATCTTTATTGAAGCAGCTACCGCCCCAGCCGATGCCTGCATTGAGGAAGCTCGCCCCGATGCGCTTATCCAGTCCAATCCCTTCCACAACCTGCAGAACATCTGCTCCTACCTTCTCGCAGACGGAGGCGATCTCGTTGGCAAAGCTGATTTTCATAGCCAGAAAGGCGTTTGCCGAATATTTGATCATCTCGGCCGAGGGCAGGTCGGTGACCACAAAGGGCACACTGCCTTTGCCAGCCGGGCGGGGAGCATAAGATGGCGGCTCAAAATTCTGGTTGATAATCGGAGCATAAAGCTCCTTCATCTTCTCCACTGCCTTCTCATCGTGACAGCCAACCACTATCCGGTCCGGATAAAGTGAATCGGAAATAGCTGTGCCTTCCCGCAGAAACTCCGGGTTACTCACCACATCAAACTCCGGCATCTCAGCCTTGCTTGCCCGGGCAGGCACCGTCTCAACCTTCCTGAGCCCCTGGGTGATGAGCATCTCTACCCAGTTGCCAGAGCCGACCGGCACGGTAGACTTGTTGACTATGTAGCGCCCCCGGTAGCGGTCCAGCGCTGAGCCTATGCCTCTGGCTACAGTCATGACCTGCGAGAGATCGGGCTCACCTCCAGGCAGCGATGGCGTTCCCACAGTTATAAAGATAATCTCCGAGTCACGCACGCCCTTGTTAAGATCGTCCTCAAACTCCAGAAGCCCATCTGCCGCACCGGAGGCAACCATCTCTTCCAGTCCAGGCTCGAAAACAGGCGCCGAGCCGCTTTTCAGTGCACTGAGCTTCCTGGAGTCTGACTCGACGGTAACCACCCTGTGATGGAAGTAAGCAAAGCAGGCGCTTGTCACCAGCCCGACATAGCCTGCGCCAATAACACAGATATCCACCCGGCAGCTCCACTTGTGCGGAAATCAAGAGAGTTCAAAGCTCAAGGTAACTATAACAACAAGACCGGGCAAATGTCGAAGCTCACCTCTCCACTGGCGCCGGTGGAGGCAGTTGCACGTCTGAGCGCAGCGCCTCCACTGGATCACTGCCGGGCTGCTTCTGCCTGCCGCCTGGATACTGACAAGCAGAAAGTAATATGATGCCCGAAAGCAAATTCCGAGGTCTAAGCCATGAGTACAAAGGAGAGAACAGCTCTCGAGAGTTTCATCGAGACTATCGCCTTCCTGCGCGGACCGGATGGTTGTCCCTGGGATAAGGAGCAAACCCACTCCAGCCTGGCCAGGTTTCTTATCGAGGAGACCTACGAGACTCTAGAGGCCATACATCTGGGGGACCCGGCCAGGCTCAAGGAGGAGCTTGGCGATCTTCTCCTGCAGATAGTGCTCAACGCTCAGGTCGCTTGCGACCAGGGGCATTTTGATATCCAGGACATAGCTGAAGCCATCAACGACAAGATTGTTCGTCGCCATCCCCATGTCTTTGGCGGAGCAAAGGCAAAGACGGCTCAAGAGGTGAGGCTAGCCTGGGAGGATTTGAAGGAGGAGGAGAGAGGAGCTGAGGGCAGCTCGGCCCTAGACGGTGTGACAGCATACCTGCCTGCTCTGCTTAAGGCCTTGAAGGTGTCGGAGAAGGCTGTCAGTCACGGTTTCGAATGGCAAGATCAAGAGCAGCTCTGGGAGAAGCTCACAAGCGAGATTGGAGAGCTTAAGGCAGAGATTGATGCAGAAAAGCCGGACAAAGAGCGGATTCACCTCGAGCTTGGCGATGTGCTCTTCACGCTTGTGAATGTTGCCCGCTGGCAGGAGCTCAACCCCGAGGAGTCGCTCATCATGTCTATCGACAAGTTCAAAGAGCGTTTCCGTAAGATGGAGGAGCTGGCCGGCAGCTCTTTGAAAGACATGCCGGCTGAGAATCTGAAGAGTCTCTGGCAAGAAGCAAAGACAAAAACCCAAGCGCCTGACCAAAAGAGCGTTGTCAGGCCGTTGTCTGCCTCAAGCGATACTTGAGCAACTTCACCCTGCGAAACAGGGCTCACTATAACCCCAAGAACTACTGCTCAAACGGGTAGGATCCGAAGATATCCCGTCCCAGTCCGAGGTAAGGATCATCCAGGTCCGTATGCAAAATGCTCCGGTAAATCTCTTTCGTTATCTTGCCCGGACTGCAGGCGACGGCTTTCGAGAGCATGCGATGTATTTCATGTCGAAGCACCACTTCGTTGACGATCGTGTCCAGATACAGCTCTTTCCAATGCTTTACCCGACCAACTCTTGGCGATTCATCACGATCAGCCGGTAGTTTGCGCGCATTGCGTACCCAGGAACCCATGCTCCTGAAAATCACTCCGAAGAGCCGGCCCAAAAACTTGCCCTCCTCCAAAGGCGGCCTTTATTACCGGATTCTCTATAGTTCCCTTGGAAAATGACATTCCCAACAGCAAAAGCACTGCTGTTGAGGCCAGTGTTGCAAATATTCGAGAGACCCACGTCACCGATGCAGACAGTATGGTTTTCACTCTATCTTCCTCCGTGGGCTGCACCCAGGCAAACCAGTAATTGACAACACCATACTCCCAGATGTTGCTGCCGACGCCTATGGTTGACGGACTAAAGAAGCTTAGGGTTTACCCTAGGTTGGCTTGCTCGATTGCGCTGGATCTCCTGGTCTCTTGATGGTCTTGATCGCGTGGCGCCAACTCGTTCCCCTGGCTCCTGAGAAGCTTGTACATTGCTTGCATCTTGCTCATCCAGCCTGTTTCCTCTTGACCATCTAGAGCAAGCAAGTCAACGGCTGGCTGTGCTGCCTGTCGGCTCCGGTTGCCAGTCCGAGCGCGGTTCACTCCCCTTGTCCTTGAAGGCAGGATCTTTGCTGATCGCTTCACCCAGCTTGAGCGGTACATTGCTGTCCAGAGACAGGTTTATATAATCGAGCCTGCGCTGAAGCCGGTCGACAACCGGCATTACTGCTGCCAGGCGCCCGAGGCGCTTGGTGAGAGTCTGGTCGGCACTGCCTATCTTCAAGCGCAGATCGCCTGCGCCAATCTCGATTTCGTGCGGCCTCCGCAAATCCAGATAATCCAACACTTTGCCTGTCTGCTGCTCTATGTAGGCGATATGTCGCGACCAACGCTCGACCTGGGCTGCCGACAGAGTTAAATCCGGACGCGCGAAGATAGTAAAAGATGGCCGATAGAAGGTTGGAAACACCCGAAGCGGTATGGCTCTGCCCGTATCTGAGATAACAGCTACCGCCTCAGTATCAGGAGACAAGGAGAAAGTCGCCCAGGGATACTCCTCGAGAATCTCAACTACCAGGTGGGGCCGCGGGAGAAGGTGTCGCCGAACAAAGGCGAAGCGCACCGCAGGCAGAGACTGCAAGCGTTGGCTGATCGAATCAGGGTCGATAAGATAAAGTGGCTTGCCGTCGGCAACAGAAAGCAACGCCGCGACCTGCCTGCCAGTTACCACGTGATTGCCTCGCAAGAGGCACGCTCCATCTCTGAAATCCAAAGACCAGGGAAGATATGCGAAACCAGCCGCTCCTGCCAGTAAGATAAGCGCCAGCGCAAGGTAGCGAATGAGCCACCGGCGCCAGCGCGCCTGCCTGAACTGGTTTCGCCGCTGGCGGCGCGTTCTAATCCATTCAGTGCGCCTATCAACCTGCAAGCTCATCGGCGACGGTACCCCGACAAGAGATCCTTAAGATCAACTACGCCCGTATACACCGCCCGCGCCGGTCCAGACAGCCTGACGTGGCCATCCTGGACTGACCAATCAACGTGTAGGCTTCCGCCAGGCAGGCTCACTAAGACGCTGCGCTCAGCAATCCCTGCCAGCACCGCCGCCACCACGACCGCGGCAGCGCCAGAGGCACATGCCAGAGTCCGCCCACAACCACGCTCAAAAACCTCAACCTCAGCCTGAGTTCGATCAACCAGACTGACAAACTCAACATTGACGCCTTGAGGGAAGAATGAGCACCTTTGCAGTTCGACTGCTATAGCCTCTCGCTCTGCCTTTGGAACAGCAGCCTCAAAGACAACACAGTGAGGGTTTCCCATGCCGACACACGTAACCTCGATCTGCCTTCCAGCAACACCAAGGAGCTCATTAACCACCGCACCGGGCTTGTCGCCACCGACTGGTATGAGTTGCCGCTCCAGATCTGGGCAACCCAGATCCACAATGATCTCTTGATCATCATTGAGCTCGACTGTGACGACACGACCGCCAGCAGCGATAGTGAAGGACCTACGGTCAACAAGCTTCCGGTCCAGAGCCCACCTTGCCAGACAGCGTAACCCATTACCACACATCGAGGAGACGCTTCCATCGCAGTTCAGATAAACCCAGCCAAGTTCACACTGCCTGTTTAAATCAGCAGTCTGAACGATCAGCCCGTCGGCGCCAATTCCAAAGTGCCTGTCGCAGAGAGCCCGAGCTGCCAAGGTCAGCCCTTTGCTCCCGCTGGGCGCCAGCAGGCCGCCCATCCCTGCCTCATGCAGATCAGCCTCAGATACAACTACAAAATCGTTGCCGCAGGCCTGCATCTTGACAAACGGCAGGCTGCCCTCACCTGCCATTTTCTTCAGGCAGGAAGCAGTGTCGCCATTTGCGGGTTGATTAATCAAGGCTGCCTCGCTTGCGAGCGTCAGCAAATTATAGCTGTCTTTCTTGACATGCGGCAGTGCCACCAGTTCTAGCCTGTCGCCAGCAGCAATATTAACCGGATTAAATTTTTGTATATTTTCGCTCCACCTTGATGTTTGTCGCCGGCCAGCGGGTATTTAGCCAGTGACGGTTCCTGCACCAACATAGCCAGTCCGGAAGCCGCAGAGACTTTCGCAGCTCAGCTCCTGACATCTAATATGTTTCACCCCTCCTCCCAACATCTCTCTTTCAGGCAGCAGGTAATCTCTCTCAACCAGAGCTACCCCTGCCCACGCTGTGTAAGCGGTGTCCTGGAGCCGTACGGCTTGACAGAGACTTTCCACTGCAAGACCTGCACACGCTTGTTTGTTCCGCTCAAGAGCGGACGATACCTTTATCCGGCCAAGAACCTGGGCTGGAAGATAGCACCTACGTTCTGGTGGGATGGCTTTCGCTGGCACTGGGCAGGCACTACCGCCTCGGCCTGCCAGCTGGTGGCGATTCTATTCACCAGCCTTGCGCCGGTAATAGTTGTGAACCTGGCCATGTTCCTGGGGCTTTGGTCGCAACGGCCAGACTGGTGCCACCCGCTTATCCTCTCGCCGATTATCGGGCTAATCGCCATTCAACTCACCTACCTGGCCATGTGGGACTTCGATTTTCGCACTCGAGCCAAGGACCGCTCTCAGGAGCCCTCAGCACACAACTGAGGCTCCAGCCCCACCGGTTAAGGGCAAACGCCGCGCATCCAGAGGGCGCCTGAGCTCTCATTTACCGATTTGATCACTTGTTGCTTGTCAATTACAGCTAGTGTGCTGTCCTGTTAATCTCCTTAATTACCGAACGGACTCATGGTTGATTTCTGTCTCTTATACACATCTGACGCTGCCGACGATCTTACGCGTGTAGA
>CAYPBX010000046.1:0-10255 GCA_964409075.1 uncultured Candidatus Obscuribacterales bacterium | reverse complement strand
GATTATGTCTTGAGGCGCGCTGAAAGACACAAGGCTGAGCAGATGGCCTCCGGAAAGCCGGCAAGGTTCGTCTTTTGTATAGACGAGCTGTGGAGGCTCCTGCGTTACGAGGGTGGCAAGACGCTTGTTGAAGATGCTTCGCGCACAAGTCGTCACCTGGGACTTCTCTTCATAGGTATATCCCAGGAGCTGAGCGATCTGCTAAGGGATGATCGGGCGCGTAATCTGGCTACCAACAGCTCAATTAAGATCATCCTGGGTAATGACCCCAGCAACTTTAATCTGATCAAAGAGGCATGCGGCCTGACCCCACAGGAGATGTCGGCTATAGGCAACCTGAGCAGAAAGAATCGTGAGTACTCCGAGGCCTTCCTGGTCTATCACAAGCTCTCACGTGGAGTTGTAAAGCTGGTGGTGCCGCGCTTTATGTACTGGGTGTCAACTACAGAGCCTAACCGCGACCTGCCCATGCGTGCCAGGATGATTGGGCTTTGCAAGGGAGATGTTCGCTGGGCCTGTCACCTGCTTGCCCAGGGAGTCACGCCCGAGACATTCACGCCAGAGATGATTGCTTAAGGTGGTTGAGGTTAAGAAGATGTTCGATTATCAAGCTGGAGAGAAGTACAGACTGATCCTCATAATGGCGGGTCTGTCCGGGCTGATGGCCGGAATTCTTCTCACAACATTCATTGCGCCCTGCCAGCCACCGGCGCGCCAGGCAGCTGCCGCACAGCATCTCAACCATCCTGATGTTACCGGACACCTTCCTGCAGCCACTGCCGGAGGCGCCTATGCTGGGGGGGGTGCAGCTGCGTCCGGGCCGCCGGCTTCCGCGATTGCCTATTGTGATCCTCTGGCAGCCCAGGGTCTCATCGAGGAATGGATTAGGCTCGCCTGGGACCTGAGCGCCGGCTCGGCCAGTCGCAGCCAGGAGAGGGCCATGGAGTATATGACTCCAGATTGTGCTGCCGCCTACCGGCGCAATATTTGGACGCCTGCGTTGGCAGCGCAGATCGAGGAGTCGCAGCTTGCAAGCTCCTTTGTTGCCGAGAGAATTCAGGTAGGCTCCCGGAGCGCAGACGGGTCGGTGGTCGTTCTGGTTGAGGGAGTGCAGACTCTGGCGGTGGCAGGCCGAGGTTCTTCTGCTCGCCGGGTGAAGCTTGAGTATCTGGTTCGCCAGACAGGCGAGGGGATGAGGATTGCAGGCATAAGCGAAGGCAGTCAGACAGGGTAAGATTACAGCCGTTTACGGCATAGTCTAAGGACAGGTAGATGACCTGGAGAGCACAGATAGACGACAGAGGGGTGATTACCCGGTACAAGAACGCTGATTCCGGCGAGGTAATCAGCGCCAGCGAGTATGACCGGCGCTTGCAGACGCAGGCAAGCCAGTTCTCCACGCATCCAGGTCACCACCTCCCGCAGATGACGGCTTATCCGCCCCAGGGTCCCGGTGCCGTTATCGGTGCGTCTCCCGTACCTGCAATACCGCAGGTGTATCCGGAGCATGCCATGGCTCCTGCACATCAATACAATCTTCCTGTAGCCGGGCAGCCGCCTTACGGTCTGACACCGGCTGAGCCTCCTGTTGCCGGGGGAGCCCCGGGCGCAGGCTACGTGTTTCCTGGTACGCAGCAGGCAGCACCACTCTCCATAAGCGCTAACAACCCTTTGATTCAACCCGGAGCCAGGATGCTCAGTCCCGGCGGCAGTCCCGGTCATGTTCTGCCAGCAAAACAGTCAGAGAGCAACCCGCCTACTGCAGGCCAGCATGTGCAGGGAAAGAATCTGCGCATGGAAGGCATACCAAGACAGCAAGCCGCTCACTCGTCAGGCTACAGGCCGCACGGCTTTCTTGATGCGACATCAATCGCCATTCTCCTGCCGACCCTGGTACTCTTGGCTTTGATAATTGCAGCAGCACACAAGAAGCGGCTCTTTCCCTGGCAGATCATCAGAACTTTCAACCCGCCCTCCGGTCTTATGAGTATTCGCGATTACGAGCACTCCTTCCTCTGCCCGCCGAATCTGAGGAAGCACGGCAGGCTCGGCAAACGCAACCCGAATGCTACCTGGAGCGAATCAGACGGTATTGTGCTGCCCTTTGGCTTCCTGGCCAGGACCCATCTGCCGGTGACCATTCCCCTGGGGCATATGCCGAACAAGAACATGTTTATAGTTGCTCCGTCCGGCTCCGGTAAGACGACGCTCATGCGAGCCGTGATCAAGGCCATGCTCGCCAAACCGTGCGTGGTCATCGCCCTGGAGGCCAAGGCCAACGATCCGAACCTGGACGAGAGGAGAGAGGGCTTCAAGTACAGCGTGCTGCCGGAGGCGCACCAGGCAGGCTTTGAGACCCTCTACTTCAATCCGCTCGATCAGGACTCGATCCACTGGAACCCGCTGGATCTCGACCCGATAACCTTTGCCTCCTCGATTGTCCAGGATGTCAACTCGCTCCCGCCCGAGGAGCAGCACTGGGCAGAGCGGGACCACGGCTATATAGCAGGGCTAGCTACGCTCCTCAAGTGGGGCGCTGTGATGGTGTCAGGAGAGGACGAGGAGGGGCGGCCGGCAGGCATGCAGGCGCTGCCGTGCAATCCCAACGGGCTCATGCGCCTGGTCAACAACAGGAGAAATATAGTAGAGTCTCTGCGTCAGTTGAAGGGAAATCCAGCAGTCGATGCTGCTGAGCTTTCCGAGCTGACGCAGACGCTCTCATCGATTATCCGCACAGACAGCGAATGGGACAAGAACATACAGGGTATCCGCGGGCGCCTGCGCATGTTCAAGAACCCGCACGTGCTCAGGGTCACGGAGCAATCGAATGTGGATCTGAACTCGGCCATGCACCGTCCCACCGTGCTCATCTTCGGTGCGCCGGCTTCCATGGGGCCGGATGCCGAGTCCCTTGCTGCCTGTTTTGTCTACCAGCTCCAGCAGGCTCTGCATACCCGCTACGGTACAGCCTCGGTGCTACCGCTGTTTGCTTTCTTTGATGAGTACCAGACTCTCAACCTCGATATTGCAGGCAGGCTCTCGGCCATCGTCCGTGGTGCCAACGGTGGATTGACGGTCATTCTTCAGAACATAAGCCAGATAAGCGCGCGCCAGTCCATGAGCCAGCAGAACGAGACCGCCCAGTCGGAGTTGAGAACCATCTTCTCGAACTCGGCTATTCGCGTATGCCTCCATAACGCCGACGAGACTACAGCCAAGTTCTTCTCGGATGAAATCGGCAAGCATGCCATCATCGTCCCCGGTATCTCCGATCATTATCAGGCTGGCGGCTTTGGCATCTTTCCCTCCAACTGGAACAGGATCCACTCCCAGCAGGTCATTCCCAGAGTAGATGCCGACTCAATCAAGCGCATGGAGAAGCACCATGGTCTGGTCTACCTGGCACCGGCAGGAGACGCCCAGCATGGCGAGCTGAAGCCGTTCATGGTTGATCTGAGAGGAATCGAAGAGATTGCCAGACTGCACCTCCTGCACAATGTTGCACACCGGACAGGTCCTGACGGCGGTGCCGCTCCCCAGGGAGCCGCTGGCGGTCCGAGGCCAGGCGGTCCTGCAGCACCGCCCTCGGCATTCATCACCGGAGGACTGGGCAGCTTCCTGAGCGCAGCTGCCAGGATGCCAGCGGCCGCTCCCGGTGCTCACCGTCCTCAGCCGACGGTGGCTCCGTCTGTGTCTCAGATTCCAGGAGCAGCGCAGGTACCGGATGCTACTCAGCCAATTTACGGCTCGTCAGGAAGGCAAGGTGCTCATCTCCACCAGCAACCGGGACTGCCGGCTCATAAGCCCCCGGCGCAGCCGCCACTGCCGGGAGTGGCACAGTCGGTGGCTGATGCGAGAGACGTCAGCCCACCAGCTCATACCTGCCCCTACTGTGGACAGTTTCCAGGAAAGGGCAAGTTTTGCATAGAGTGCGGACAGCTTCTGGCTGCGCCGCCTGCAGGAAGCGGGCAGCTGCCAGGATCGCAGGTGACCGATGCCGATGTTGCTCTTGGTCCTCAAATGCAAGCCTCCAACCATCTCTCTACTGTCGAGCCGGCTGCCTCCGCAAGCCAACAGCGCCAGCCTGTGACCAGCCTGATCCCAGATCCGGGACGGTTCCCCTTCAACCAGCAAGGCTCAGGTATAGGGAGCAAAGGCGCTGATTCAGCCGGGCCAGGCAGGCAAGTGGAGTCCTGATAGAAAGACGTGATTAGCGCCTGTTAATCATGAGGTCGTTCTCTGTCCCCAGCTGTCCAGGCAAGCTGCTCTGGCGTATGCGAGGCCGCCGGGCGAGAAAGTGGCGCCCTCTTGGTCTACAATTATATTTACGGGGTACTTTTGCAACCAGGGTCGTAAAGCTGCTTGATGAGCGACAAAGCCGGAAAGCCCAGATCAAAGAAGCGGACTCTGGTGCTGATGCCGCGCGATATCCAAGCGCTGGTCAACCTCTACTTGCACAGGGTTGTCACATCAAGCCAGCTCTGGCGCTTGAGCTTTCCGGAGATCAGTTACGAAACAGCCCGCAAGCGTTTGCGCCGCCTGGAGCAGGCGGGTTATACCGGTGCTGCTTCAAGCGGACGTATGGAGGGTCGGGGCAGACCAGAGCTCATTTATTTTTTGACCGCGCAGGGAGCTCGGGCGCTTGAAGAGCGCCGGGGCGTCTCATGGGAGACCGTTCCCACCGGCCCGCCTCATACCTATCATAAGGAGCACTTCCTCCGTCTGGTTGATGTGCGGTTGACCATGGCAGAAGCGGAGCAGAAGGCTGTGATAAGCAATCTGGAGTGGAGCACAGGACGAGAATTCTGGAAGGAAGTGAGCGGGGATCCGCTGGGTGTGTCTGAGCAGGCGGATGCCACCATTACGTTTTCATATCCAGGTACGGACCTGATTACGGTACAGCTTGAGATCGACACGGGCAATTTCCGCCAGACCAGGCACTGGGAGCCTAAGATCAGAGCTTTTCTCAAAACAGGCTATCCGATCTGGGTGGTCACTGGAGCGCCGGCAAGGATTGCAACGCTGAGGAGATGGACCGCCCCGCTTCTTGAGGCAGCCGGTGTTGGTCCTGGGAAGTGTGTCTTCGGAGTGTACGCGGAGATTATCGAAAGAGGTATCTTCGGAGCGCTCTGGTATCGCACCGACGGTAGTATTACAGATCTGCGCCCTCGCAAGGTTTTTACCTAGTCGCTCGGCAGCGGGGATTTCTCAATAACCGCTCCCTCGGCTCCTGCGTCGCCGGTCCGCTTTCACCCGCTTCGCTTCGCGCTCGTGGGCCCGAGCGCTGCGCTCCGCTGCCTTGGCATAGTAGTCACGAACCCTCCGCCTCGCCCGCATTTACCCAGAGCAGCTCTTCGGCAAAGTGACAGGCTGAGAGGCGTCCAGGAATAATTTCTCTCAAGGGCGGTTCTTCCAGTTTGCAGCGCTCCTGCGCCATCGGGCATCTCGTATGGAAGCGGCAGCCAGCGGGCGGATCGGCAGGACTGGGCAGATCTCCTTCCAGGATGATCCTTCCGCTGCGATCTGCCAGCGGATCCGGTACCGGTGCTGCGCTAATCAGAGCCTGAGAGTATGGATGCAATGGATGCTCATAGACACAAGCGCAATCACCCAGCTCGACAATCTTGCCCAGATACATGATAGCGACGCGATCGCTTATATAGCGCACCACATCAAGATTATGCGCTATAAAAAGATATGTGAGCCTGAACTCCTGCCTGAGATCTATGAGAAGGTTGAGAATCTGAGCCTGTACGCTCACATCAAGGGCTGAAACCGGCTCATCGAGAACGATTAGCTTCGGGCGCAAGGCAAGCGCCCGGGCAATTCCGACCCGCTGTCTCTGTCCGCCTGAGAACTCATGCGGATAGCGATCGTACATCTCTGCTGCCAGACCGACAAAATCCAGAAGCCTGAGCACTCGGTTTCGCAGCTCCCCTCCCCTGGCGATCCTGTGGACCTCCAGCGGCTCGGCGATTATACTGCCTACGGTCATGCGTGGATCCAGGCTGGCGTAAGGGTTCTGAAAAACAATCTGCATGTCTGCCCGCAGCTTCTTCATCCGCTTTTGATCGAGCAAGAGGAGATCGTTGCCTGAGAAAGTTACCCTGCCGGATGTGGCAGGGATAAGGCGCAGGATTGTTCGCCCCAGAGTTGATTTACCGCAGCCTGATTCGCCGACAAGGCCTAGCGTTTCGCCCTGGCGAATCTCCATATCAACGCCATCGAGGGCACGCACAGCTCCAACCTGCCGGTTGAAGAAACCCTTCCTAATCGGAAAGTGTTTCTTTACGTCCTCAACCTGAACCAGGATGGTGTGGCTGTCCGCCTCTACCTGACAGCCGCTGTCGTTAATCGCCTGGTCGCCAGCCACGCCTGCCCCCTTCAAGCTTGCCGAGCATCAATTATAGAACCCACGCTCAGGGAGCGGAGCGCAGCAGCCCGTTGCTGCCTGCATCTTCAAGGCAGCTTTACGTTCAGTGAGCGTATGGTTCTGCCCACAGTCTCGAGCATGCGTTGAAGGAGTGTCTCCTCGGCGCGCAGACAGTTCAGCCCCATCTGCCGGTCGGCTTCATTCTCTTGTTTGAATTTCCGCTCAACCAGAGGGCAGGTAGGGTGTGAGCGGGACAGATAGACAAGGCTAACCGGCATCCGCAGATAGTCATCAGCCCGATCGCTTCCCCAGCTGCTGTTGAGGGATTGGTCTTCGCTTGCGTGTGCATCAGCGCTCACACGGGCGAGGCTCTCATCATACGAGCCCCAGAGCCCCCTTCTTGGCTTGTATGGCCTGGGCTCGTGAACGTAGACGTACCAGAAGACCGTATAGAGGATAGCCAGTTCAGCGGCAATAATCAGATACACCAACATAACCGCCTCCCGGACCAATGTCCCTAGTTGCTGGAGCGACAATTGTTAAGGAAGCATTAACCTTGGCTCTATTCTAACGGAATGTTACAAAAAAGCTAGACAAATTTAAGGTAGAGACAATTGCCAAGCGATTAATTCTCCCAGAGTGGGTTGAGCCTGCAATGCGGCTTTGCGCAGACATGTCCACTTATGAGTTTGATATTGGGCCTGCGCTTTCTGCTACCTTTTAGCTCACCTACCTGCGGCCCCTTAGAGGCTCAAAGATAATGCGCATTGAAAAAGTGGCTGTTGTCGGCGCTGGTACCATGGGAGCTTCGATAGCGGTGGCGTTGACTGCCGGCCTCTATCCGGTGCTGCTCAAAGACGTTGACGATAAGGCGCTGGCAGAGGGTAGCGCTGCCCTCAACAAGCACTTTGAGGCTCTTGTTGGCAGAGGACATTTGGGCCGGCAGGAGGCAGATGCCAGAGGCAAGCTCATAGAGACGACGACTGATTATTCGAGCTTTCATGAGGTAGACCTGGTCATCGAGGCTGTCCCGGAGAGTATCTCGCTCAAGGAGAGGGTTTTCCGGGAGCTGGATGACAGCTGCCATATCAACGCTGTCCTGGCGACCAACACATCAAGCCTCTCCATTACAAGGATTGCCGCCTGCACTCGCCGCCCAGACAAGGTTATCGGCTTGCATTTCTTTAACCCGGCACACAGAATGAATCTCATCGAGGTCATACCGGGGCTGCATACATCGGCAGGCACGCAGACCACAGCGCTTACCTTCGGGCGCTCGCTGGGTAAGCTTGCTGTTCTGGTTGAGGAATGCCCATCCTTTCTTGTCAATCGCCTTCTTGCCCGCTACATGAACGAGGCCCTCTGGTGCCTCTTTGACGGACTGGCCGATGTGGAGGAGATCGATCAGGCCGCCTGCGACTTTGTTATGCCTGTTGGACCACTGGCTCTGCGCGATCTCAACGGGGCTGACATAGGGCTTGAGGTTGCCAGCTACAATTTTGCTGAGTACGGGGAGCGACTTCGCCCCCCGCCTATCCTGAAGGCGCTGGTCGATGCCGGTCTTCTCGGTCGCAAGGCAGGCAAGGGATTCTATATATATGATGGCAAGACCGGCAAGCGTGGTGCTGTTAATCCAGAGATTGAAAGGTTGCTTGCCGGGCTGACAGGAGAGGCTGGGAGAGCCGGCGTGAGCGAGACCTTCCAGGTCGAGCGCCTTTTCTTGCCAATGATCAATGAAGCTTTTCTTGCCTTGCAGGAGAAGATCGTCAACCCGGAAGATCTGGACCCGGCCATGATGGCGGGCCTGGGCATGCGCAAAGGGCCGCTGAAACTGGCAGATGAGATCGGTCTTTCTGCCTGCCTGGATAAGCTCAACGGTCTCTTCGAGACAAATGGCGAGCGTTTCCGCCCGGCCAATCTTCTTAAGCGCTATGTCTGGGCCGGCGAAACATCTATATTTTAGTTTGATCTTGAGTCAATCTGAGCTTCTTATGCATCTTTACGCAGGGCATTTTTCGTCCGGTCTGGAGGACAAAATGGCTCTGCCCCTGGCTCAGATATCCGTGCTGCCTGTAGAAGGGCTCAGCATTCAACGAAGCGTCGAGCGTAAGCTCGGGTATGCCCTTGTCTTTCGCTATCTCCTCCAGCATGCTCAAGAGCGCGCTGCCGACACCTTTGCGGGATGCCTGTGGACGTACATACACGGCTCGCAGCTCGTGCGTTGACGGGGCTATGGCAGCGAAGCCAGCTATAAGGCCCGCAACCTCGGCTACCAGAGTTATCTCATCCCCCTTCCTGAGCTGATCCTGGTAGGCGACAATCCTTCCCGTCGTGACGGGTTTCGACCAGTCATCGAGAATCTCGTTGCCATAGCTTGTTGAGGCGAGCTGGTGAACGGCTTCATGATGTACGGTCAGGATTGCCCTGGCGTCATTCGGGCTGGCATATCTTACCGTGATCGACACCAGGCTGGACATGAGTGCGGCAACCTTCAATCAGTCATCCAAAATTGGACCACAAGAATGACGGGATAATCCAAGAACACTGACTAAGCGGTAAGGAACCTTTGATCGCAGTGTTCGTCCTTTACTCTCAAACAGGAGTAGCGGCACAGCCAATATTGACGCTATCTCTCAATCCCCTCCCGAGAGCCCTGATGAGACTCTTGCATAGTATAGTATGCCCTCGTCTCAATGCGCCTGTGCGGTCTACCGGCACCATTGCGCACCGGACAGGAAGATTTTACGGCAATCATGCCAGCGCGCAGGCGATGAAACGCATTTTCTGGAGCCGCCCGAGCTGGCTTCTGGTGTCCGGATTTGTCCGGTCCCTCCTTATTGTGGTTTATCCCGTGCTGGTGCTCTCACCACAAGCACAGGCCAGGTCCACCGCCTCCGAGCTGGCGACGGTCGCCTTCTATGAGCGTATCCTCTTCGGTGTCGAGAAGAACCAGCTGGCTGTAGAGAAGAGACTCGGTGCTATCGAGGAGAGCCTCTTTGGCAGTCGGCGGGATGGAAGCACGGGGCAACGCCTGGATAGAATCGCTCCCTTGCTCGAGGATCGCAAGGCGCTCCTTCTCATGCCGCCTCTGGCTCCATCCCTAGATCCAGCTGGTGTCAGGCATCGCTCCTCCAGGGCAACCGGGAGTCGCTCCACTGCGGTTGCGGACTTGCTGCGCGAGGCCATGAGCCTGGATGCCCGCGGAGATGCTGGTGGCGCTGAGCGGTTGCTCAGGCAGGTGGCGGCAATGGAACCTGATAATGCCGATGCTCTCTTCAGCCTGGGGGCAATTCACGAGAGGCGCGGCGAGCCTGCCCGCGCAGAAGAATATTACCAAAGGGCGCTTAAGTCCTCGCCAGGCGATATTGAGATTACCGAGGCTCTGGCAGCTGTCGGGAGCAAGCTGAACTATGACGGGATGGCATTCTCCCGGGAGAGTCCAGATCGGCAGAAATGGCATTCAAGAGTCCTGGCTGACCGGGCTGCCGAAGCGTATGGCCAGGGGCGCTGGGACGAAGCCATATCTTATACTGCCGGCAATTCTTTCGGCACCGGCCGCAATGGCAAGCCGGGGGAGATTACTGCCTTCACACCGGATGTAATACCATCGGCGTCCGGTGGCATGTCGAGCGACTCTTCCATTTTTGGTAGAGACTCAGGCATCACCACCGGCAGGCACCCGAGCCGCATGAAGACCGCCTTCGTGGGCAGCCTTGCCGGAGCTGCTCTGGGCGCGATGCTGGCGCGAGGCACGGAGACAGGCGCCGGCAAGGGCGCTCTCCAGGGAGCTTTGTACGGCGGCGTCGCTGGATTCTTTCTCGGGGGTCGGTGACATCTGATGTTCAGACAATTTTACGGAACTTTTCTCCTGGCTCTTTTGCT
>CAYPBX010000045.1:0-10259 GCA_964409075.1 uncultured Candidatus Obscuribacterales bacterium | reverse complement strand
GTCTAAACCGAGGCAGGGCAGTCAGGCCAAAAAGCCGCTACAACGAACGAGTACCAGGTACACCAAGCCCGTCAAGCAGTGGTTCGCCGACCGGGGCTGGCGCGTCGGCATGATTCTCATCCTGGCGCTCACTGCCTGGTTGAGCATGAACTACTTCTCGAAGCACCTGCTGTCTCTCTTCACCAGGGACAGAGAAAGCTCTGAATTAAAGAAGCGCGCCCATACCCTGACATCGATAGTCCGCTATGTTCTAATAGCGGTCATCATCGCCATCTCTGGCATGATGGTCCTCAAAGAGCTCGATATCGACATCGGGCCAATTCTAGCTGGTGCCGGTGTCATCGGCATCGCAGTCGGCTTCGGAGCGCAGAACTTGATCAAGGATGTCATCTCCGGCTTCTTCATACTCATGGAGGATCAGATCCGCGTCGGCGATGTGGTGCAACTGGCAGACAAGAGCGGATTCGTCGAGAAAGTGACTCTGCGCATGGTGATGCTGCGCGATCTGTCCGGCAACGTGCATTATGTTCCAAGCGGCGAGATTAAGACAGTGACGAACATGACGAAGGATTACTCGCGCTATCTCTTCGAGGTAAGCGTAGCCTACAAAGAAGATGTTGACGAGGTCATTGAGATCATGAAACAGGTTGACGAGGAGCTGCGCGCCGATCCTGGCTTCGGCGGATCGGTGCTCGAGCCGCTTGAAGTTCTGGGACTGGCTCGCTTCGACGCCTCTGGTATGATTATCAAAGCTCGGACAACGACTGTGCCCAACAAGCAGTGGCGGGTAGGCCGCGAGTTCAACAGGCGCTTGAAGAAGCGCTTCGATGAACGGGGCATCGAGATTCCCTTTCCACACCTCACCGTCTATCCAGGCACGCTCAAAGACGGGCAGGCTCCGGCCTTTAATGTTACTTACATGGGCGACACCACGACCAGATCCTCTCACTGATGTACATATCGCGGGGTCCGCGTCAATAGGTCTTAGCACGAGTGCTGCCGTTCCTCTATCGCAATACCCCTGACGTGAGCTTACTCGGTCATGGGCTCTTGCAGGGCATTCCTCGAGCGCTTTTAATCATGCGATTCCTAGCAGCATGGCTCCGTCAATTCCGTAGAGACACATTGGACGCGTAAGCGGGCATTCCCTGCGCCGGGAGGCAGTAACGAGAATCGATTGATGAAGAGAATTGAGTCTAAGTCTAATCCCGTTTAGTTACTGTAATCAGAGAAGAAGCAGTATTATTCTCACCGAGCACTCTCGAGATCCAGGTTGGCAGGGGACAGCATGGCAAACTTTGGAACTATCGTTGTATTTCATCCTGCAGGACTGAGCGACACCATGCTGGCAACCCCAATGGCAGTTGCGCTCAAGCAGCAGTTCCCAGGCGCCAGGCTTACCTGGATGTCTCCAAGCTACCTGGGCGAGCTACTCTTGAGCTTCTCTCCCCATATAGATGATGTCGTCGAGCTGGACGATATTACCACTCGCAGCCAGGCGCTGGCTGCAATTCGCAGATTAAGTCCAGACTTACTGGTAAATCTAAGCTCTTTTCGATTTAAGCCGTCCTTCCTTGAGAGTATGTTTTCTGCAAGAGAAATGATGACCGTCCTCGACTTCGGACCTGGCAAACGAGCCATGCTTGCCAGGATGCATGCAGTCGACGCTTACCTGTCCGTGCTCGCTCCGCTTCAGCCTGAGCTGCCCAAGAATCCATTCCCCACAATATTTCCAGAGGCGCTAAAAGAGTCTGTCGTAAATCCGTTCTTTGCCGAGCATTTTCGGGCAGATAGCCCGGTGGTCGGTATAGTGCCTGGTGTTGGCGCTGATGATACCAAGAAAGCCTGGATAACAGACGGCTGGCAATATCTGGCAAGCTACCTCTGCCGACATATGAGCATGACGCCAGTTTTAATTGGCGGCGAATCAGATAGTCATATATGCGATGAGCTAGCCAGACAGCTTGGCAGCCAATGCCTTAACCTCTGCGGCAGATATTCCCTGGTTGAGACAGCTGCGCTTCTCAAAGCGCTTGCTCTGGTGGTCGGAGGCGACTGTGGCATCATCCATCTTGCTGTTGCCGTGGACACTCCGGTTGTTGGTCTCTTTGGAGCCACATCTTCGATGTTGCGTGGTCCCCTTGGTTACAAGCGTTTCGTCATCGACCAGAGCAAACGGTGCAAATGCGCAACCCTGGAGAACTGTGAGGGAAGGCTTCCCGGGCCAGGCAACTGTATGCGGGCAATTATGCTGGATGAGGTCTTGAGGAAAGTTCAACGGGTCCTCGGTTCTGATCAGCCACCTCCTGAAGAAGCGCGCAGCAGCCAGAACTGGTTCTGGTCTGAACACAGCCAGGACAAAGGCAAATAGCTTCACAATGATGACCTGTGAGGAAAGTTATGTGCGGGCGCTATACATTAGGTAGATCGAGTGCTGAACTGTTGGAGCGGTTCGCAGTAACCCAATCAGATCTTGACCTTAAGTGCAGATACAACGTCGCTCCTTCCCAAGAAATTCCAGCCATCATCCTGCAAGACGGCGCTACACGCTTGGTTATGTTCAAATGGGGGTTGATACCATTCTGGGCTAAAGATCCCAGAACAGCAAAACCGATGATTAACGCTCGCGGTGAAACACTGACCGAGAAGCCATACTTCACAGGAGCTCTAGAGCAGCGACGTTGCTTGATTCCTGCCGACGGCTTCTACGAATGGAAAGCCGAGAATAAGGTTCGCACACCTCTCTTTATTCAGCGGCAGGATCGTGCCCTCTTTGCTTTTGCAGGACTGTGGGACACGAAGAAGCAAGCGGATGGCTCACTGCTACGCACGTGCGCTATCGTAACGGTCGAGCCGAATGCCCTGCTTGCCACCATTCACAATCGCATGCCAACACTGCTGCATATCGATGACGAGAAAACATGGGTTGATTGCGCGACCTACTCTACAGGCGAAGCGCTCGCGGTGCTCCAGCCGTGCCCGGCTAATGAGCTTGTGATGTATCCTGTCTCCCGCGCCGTCAACTCACCGCGAATAGATTCTCCAGAACTTGTAATTCCCGTCATTTGCCAAAAAGCACGGCGTTTGTAAACCAATTTGGCCTGCGGCCCGCCTGATTCAGTCCTCAGTAAGCGGTATCTGATACCACTCACGCCTGAGTCACGGCGATCGCAACGAAACTGACCTGTATCTTACACTACCAACATGCTGGAAGGGGGGATAATGACTCTTGCCAGCATCGGCAGCCCAGGATATTATTGAAAGTAGATGCTAGTATTCAGGACACCTATCATGCGGCTAGGCATCTCGTGCAAGACAACTCTTCGGGGAGCAATATCAATTGCTCTCATTCTCCTTGCTTCGCTGCCTATTGCTTCCGCTCAGAACAACACTGCCAGCTACATCCCTCCTGCTGACGCCGAACGCATTCTTATAATCGCCGACAGCTGGTCGTTAGTTGCAAATGATGATTCGGCAATAGACTTGCCAACAGCTGGCCGGGGAGAAGAAGCAATACGTTGCCTCGAGGTTAAGCATCAGAACCAAGAATTTCGCTGGCCTATAGACATTTTTCGACTTGCTGATCGGATTAATAGTAACAGTATTTGCAGCGGTCAGCATGTGGAGCAGATGCAGTCCTATTTGAACAATCTCAAGAGCAAGAATTCCACCTCACCTGTGCTTGTGCAACTGGTGTCAGCATACACAGGCGGACCGCTTTCTGTGTCAGGTATCTGGCCTTTCGATTACCGGCAAAGCTGGAACAAGTCCATCCAAACAGGCTCAACCCTTCTGGGAATGTCAGCTAAGTCTGTAAAGGAGCTAGGCTCTGCTGGAGTATATCGAAAAAAAATGGAAGAGCTCTCCCTCGTCGGCTGGACGAAGATTACAAAACAACAAAAGCTGCCTCCACCAAAAGACAATCGCATTCAGGTCAAGTATTAGTCAGGACAGTTGAAAGATCCCGAGATCCAGCGGACCAGCATAGCCCGGGAACATTTTATCGAGGATCTTATAGCCCAGCCGTTTTGTAAGCAGCTCGGATAAAACGCTTCGATAATCGGTAGTTACTGCTAGATCCACATGCTCATCCAACTCTTCGTTGGATAGTCCTGGCCAGCGTCCGTAGCATTGCCCTCCATTTACTCTCCCCCCGAGAACCATCATAAGATTGCCGTGTCCGTGGTCTGTCCCCCGACTCTCATTAGCGCGCAGCCGGCGCCCGAATTCGCTCATAACTACAATTGAAAGATCCTTTGTATAGGAGCTCACATCATTGTAGAAAGCCTGCAGCCCTCTTGATAAACCATCAACCAGATTTGGAAAGTATTCAGGCTGGTTCTCGTGATTATCCCAGCCGTCATATGAAACCGTAGCGACAGCAACACCCAGATCCATTTTGATGAGTCTCACCAAAGACTTTAAGGCATCGGAAAAGCCAGTCGCATACCAATCGGTCGGATATTCAACACCTTCGGACGGATGGTACTCTTCGACATTGCCTTCTTCATCTCGCTTGAGCCTGGTGTCCACCACATCAATGGCATCCAGAGTACGAGTCACGGCCTGATCAAGTGGGGTCGAGCCGCCATAAAACTTTCGCAACAGCCCCTGCATCTGTTTACCATAAGGCTCCTCAGCTTGCAGACGGAAATCTGCTGGATTGACGAGCGAGACACAGTGGGCACAACCAAGCAAGGATTCCGGTGCCACACTATCGAGCGCCACTGCCGGCAGTATCGGCGACAGGTTAGATCGCTGAATGTGGCGCGTAAGCCAGCCTGTTGCCACACCTTGGCCCCGTGGATCTGAAATGCCTCGCTCCATCATGCTCTGAGCCTCAAAATGGCTCCTGGTAGCGTGGGTGAGTCCGCTAGCATGGATAAAGGCCAGATTCTTGCTGTCGTAAAGCTCCTTCAACGGCCCGGCGGCCCGATGCAAGCGAAAGTCCTGATTGCCGTATGCTCGAGCAATCTCCAAACCCTTGTCGTCACCTTTGTCTCTAATGCGCAGCTCGCTGCCGCGTGCAGCTATATAATTCCTGTCATCCACGGGAGCGAGCAGATTCAAGCCATCGGCTCCGCCGCGCAGAAAAATAACTACCAGGATGTCCTGGCTTCCTAACGGATGGTGCGTTGTTCGTGCCACCTTAGACCTGTCATCTTGCCGTAAAGCCACACAGCCAATTTGGCTGCTGGCACCAAAGGCGCCAAGTCCAGCGGAGCTTAAGGCAATCAGGAATTCTCTTCTTGTGCAAGCCATACTGGATACCTATCTGTACTGAAAATCCGGAGTCAAAGCAATCAATGCCACCAGAGCGTTCAGCCTGGCTGCTAGATCTTCTTGATCGCCACCGGGCGGAAAATTCGGCCCGCGCGCCTGCCGGAGAAAATCTACCAGTCCATCAAAAATCGGCCTGGCCGGCTTGCGGCCCAACATGCGTTTGCACCAGAACTCGACAATCTGAGCTGACGAGCGCGCTGTTGCCTGCTGAGCACCCAGGTTGAATTTTGCTGATTCCATCCAATCTTGAAAGAGAAAGATCAATAAATTCCATTTGGCCAAGAGCGATCCAGTTCCAAGCCAGTAGTCCTCACGGTCGGGATGCCCGGTAGGCGGACCATATTCAAAGAGCTTGTACCCCGTACCGTGCAGCGTCGACCATAAATTCGGACTGGGAGTGACCTCCGCCTTGGTCACCCTGAGAATTGAACAGACAAGCTCGAAAGGGTTTTTGAGCTTGGTGCTCAGTGACTGCGTAAACTCCTTCGAGGAGATAATAGCTCTTACAGTCTCACGAATCTGAAAAGGCTTCTTGGCGTGGTCTTTCCAGACTTGAATCGCTGTCGAGACAACTGCAGGAGGGGGATGATCGCCAACCAGCCGTCGACACAGTTTCGCACAGATATGCTCGGCTGTTCCAGGATGGTAGGCGACCAGATCAAGCACCTTCCTACCGTCTGCCATTGGCCCTTGATTAGGCTCAATCTCCGCACCCAGGACGCGCTTTTGGTAATTGTCATGCCAGCCGTCAAAGTAATAAAACTGGCCCGTCTTGGGAAAATGGCCGCCTTTATAGTCATCGGAACCATCGCCTACGGTCCAGCCGCTGAAAGCCCGGGCGGCCTCATAAACGTCTTGATCAATGTAAGCGACAGCAGCGCCTTCTTTGGCACCGGGAACATCCTTCCAACGATTGTACAGATCATTGAAGTAGTGCTCAGCACCCAGCGTGTGCAGCTCGAACAGCTCCCTTGCGTAATTTTCATTGGCCGGACTGGCTCGGCTCGACGCATTGTCAAGATAGTAACCCATGGAAGCAGAGGTAGCTACAGCTTCCAGGAACTCCCGGAAGTTCCCCAGGCAATGCTTGCGAATCACATCCTTATCGTAAAGAGGGAAAAACGCCGCAATTCTCTCGTCAGCAAAAGCATTGACATTGAAATGATTGTGCCAGAACTGAGCCAGAACCTCCCGGAGCTGCCAGCGGCTATAGCGTGCCTTAAGAACTGTGGCTGCACGCACCTCCTCAGCTGGACGTTGCCTCTCCTGGTAGTCCATTGGGTTTTCATAAGATGCTCGGTGCAGAAGGTCTAGTGCATTCGCCTCCAAACAGATGAGCGGCCGGCTTTCTTTCTTCGCGGGCCATTTGTGCCCGTTCTCAGAGCCAGCTTCATATTCTATTTTCAGACGGGCCGCCTTAAGCCTCTTCGTGCACTCCACATCCTGGTTATCGTCAGGATTGAGTTGCTCATCAAGATACCTTTGCAGCCCGAGCTTCTCCAGACGAGAGACCTCCTCAGGTAGAGGTCCATAGCTTATGCGATTGAGGAGATCAAACTGACTGGCTACATGCGTCATGGTTACTCTCCTATGACCCCTGCCCAATAATGTCGCTCCTGTGTCTCCATACCGCTGGGTATTCGGCTCGCTGCATTCTGAAAGTCCACGCTATTTTCAGGGACATGACACGCATGACTCAGATAGCGCCATCATGTGCCCCTACACGAGTTTCTAGCAACTTGCCACACACACTTCACTGAATATGTCTCCAAACCACGAGAGCTGCCAGTCAATATTTTCGCAATAAGATCGTTTGCCGGCAACAGGGTAGCAGTCCTATGTCAACCCTCTTCCTCCTGACAATAGTTCTAATGAAACCAACGGAAGATTGGCCGAGTAATCTCCCAGCTCTTGTTCCCTTCATCCGATGACCCGTCGTGGCCGCTCGATGCCAAGTTGAGGCCTCTCGCTAACAACGGCGGATTGACGCTTACCCACGCCCTGCGATCTGACAGTCCGGCCGTCAACACAGGCGATCCTGCCCTGGCAGGCACGAGAGATCAACGTGGTGTCCGGCGCGACCGATGTCCTGACAGAGGAGCATTTGAGTTAGGCGTGAGAGACAAGCGTACACGGCCCTGCTTGCTGCTCCCGTAACTGCCACTCCAATCCGAGTTGGGCGCTGAAGCACCGGACTAATCGTAGACAGATCTCCACCACCCCATAGCAGAGACCCCGACGAAATGACAACTGGTCGGTAATCGCTGATTACCGACCAGCTGCAATTCCTGTCAATAATTCTCTCGCGCCACACGACCATGTAACTACTGAGAGGCTGTGCCTCCGTTGACACCCATCATTAAATGACCCGTTCCAATTCTCCCCCAGCCCTGCCGGCTATCCAGAAATACGCACTTTAGCCAATATACGGCAGTATGGCCCCCGACTACACTAAATGTATCCCCTGAGCTGGCCGCGCGGTTCCCCTGCTGACGAATTGCTAAGGGCTTGAACCAACGTTGGTTAGCCCAGATCGCTGCCAGCCAAGCAATTTCTTAGTCTCAAGCAATCAGGCGACTCAGCCAAGATTGTTTATTGGCGGTGCTCGATAATGCAGTTTTCTAGCGCAAAAAATCCCACAGACAGAGATGGCAAGACAATCAGTCAACAAGCTTGCGCATTGTCAGCTAACATAAGGACATCAGGCACGAATCTGCAACAACAGCATGCGTGTAACGATGACAGATTACCAGCCCCTGAGTCCGCTGGCCTAAATCGGATCGATCGCTTACTTATGGAGAGAATCTGGGACCTAAACGGACTCAGCGTTGAGCTCCGGCAAGCAAAGCTGCTTGACCAGGCCGTCAGGGCAGGGCTTGGAGCAGTTGCGCTCAGCGACTCCTTACCTGTACAGTCCTGGCGGACAATAAAAGAGCACCTTCACGGTGAGTTGAGCCAGAAGATTGAAGATGCCAGACGAATTCTCTTGCTTGTTGCATTAGATGAAGTCTCCGAAGCGATTGCGCTGCCAGTGTTGACACGACTCCATGTAGCCCGCCTCCTTCTGGAGAATCCTGACAATAATAGAGTCCGAGCCCGCTCACTGCTTGACCAATGCCTGAGCGCAATGCCGGCCCTTGCAGAAACGCCATGGTTCAATAAACTGGCAGCCCGCTGCACAAGATCCATTTGACATAAGGACAATGCCGCCGGGAACGCCTGACCCAAGTCCTGCTAACCTCGCCCGACCGGACTGAGAGTGCTTGCAATACCCGTTTTTGCCCATATACAGCTCAGACCAACATTGCTTAAAATAAGACTACAGGCAATTGTCTACCTACGCTAGCTGACGCAGGCAAACGGTATTCGACGTGCAAGAACAAGCAATCATCGCATTTTCAATACATCATGGGCTCGCATCCACCATGAATAGCAAACGCAACAGCAATCGATCGCAAGTCGGCAATATGACCCTGATGATGGTAGCTACCATGGCGCTTCTCACAGGATTCATACTGCTAGGCCCCTTCCAGTGGGCTCTTTCTGGCATAGCAGCGACAAGGCATGCTGCTGCCCTCGAAGCCGCCAGTCTGACAGCAGCACGCGAGCTATCCAGAATTGTCTATGAAGATGAATACTTCGGCTTCTTATCTCTTACCGACCAGCCCCCTCTGCTGAAGGACACTCTGGCGGCCGATGATCAGCCGCTGCCAGTCAAGGGAATTAATAGCCTTTTAGCCAGCATACGCCTACAGCTCCTTGTTGCAGACAGCCTGAATAACGAGGATTTGAGGCGCCTGGCCCTGGACGATCTCAAAGAGGCCAGACGCGCCGCCAATGATCTGCAGGAGCTGCTCTATTCCTCAATAAGTGAAAGTACAGGAGGGGTCGCGCTAGCAATGGATGCAGATGGAAATCGAGTAGATGCGTATGGCTCTGCGTTTCGAGCCTATGCGAAGGCGCTGGCTGGTCTGCCCATGGAGGAGATAGACCCGAAACAGGTGAAGCTCAACCTTGGCTGGCTCATCGACGGCGGCAACACCGCCACACCGGTACCAGGGCCTACAGCCGTTTCTCTGGTAAGTCATGAGCAGATAATTGGTGAGTCCTATCGTTCTTGCGTCAATGTACCTGCTTCTCGCCAAGATTTCTTCTTGACTGCTGTCGACACTGAGCCGGCACTGGTGCAAGCGCGCCATTTTAGAGAGCCGGATGGGATTCATTTTTGCTCTGTCGTCAGAGTCGAAGCTGACCTGCGACTCGGCAACGAAACATCACTACGCAACGCTGCCTGCGCCGAACCGTGGCATGCCAGCGATCCCGCCCCTGCGCCTGTTCTGTTGCTCTCATTTCCTAACGGAATTCCCTCGGAGATCAACTCCATGGAATCGTTGCTCTCAGCAAGCCCTGTTTCAGCATCTAGACCCAAGATTTATACCTCCACAGGCGGTGACTATCCGGCAGATAAATCCGCTCGACTACTTGAAACCAATCTGTCTGCATCCGATACGGAGGTAATCGCAGAGGCTTTCCATGATTGGCTCAGAGCCGTAGGCTCAAGAGTGCGTGTCGACTCGCTCATCGACTTTCTACGCACGCCCTTCCGCACGCTGGCGACAAACGGTCGGGGTAGTGGCGGGCTTGAACGTCCACTCCTATTCGTCGAGGTCGACCGCAGCGGGAATGTCGTGGTGACAAATAGAAAACGCAATCCGTTCATCAATCAGGTTATTCATGAGAATCAACGATATGCGCGCTGCGATACGCCTGCCAGTGGACAACTCGCAGTATCCTGCCGCAACCTGGTGAGAAACCTGGGTAGAAATAATGGTGGCAAGCACGCTGGACAACCGATGCCTGGTAATCCTGTCAACTGGGGCGAGCTTCCATATTTCGATGAAAACGAGCGAAGAGCGCTTGAAATGGGACGGGGAAAAGACTCTCTAGGCCTCACAGTGACAGGCGACAATCAAGGC